>NZ_LJCS01000031.1:0-53469 GCF_001280945.1 Photorhabdus heterorhabditis
GAAATCATAGCTGTCAATTTATGTGGCAGTTGATTAATTATGTTGATGCCTTTTTGGCATCGTTTTCATCACAGCAAAAACCAGGAAGACAAAGAATGGGTGTAGCACTATTATGAAACCTTATTTAAAGGTCAATATGAAAGGTCAAATATTCAGGTTATTGTGCCAGAAATGCCAGAATCACATGCTCCTTCTCCTCATTTGTGGCAAGAAAAATTGCAGCAAAGTATACCCAATCCTAATGAAAGAACGCTTTTTATTGGGCATAGCTTGGGCTGTATTGCCACACTCAGGTACATCTCATCTTTACCTGATGATGTCACTATAGGGGGTGTCGTATTAATTTCAGGATTCTCTGAAGAATTACCTACCCTACCTGAATTAAGTACATTTACTGATGTGAATCTAGATTTTCGTCTCTTTATACAAAAAATAAAGCGGCGAATAGCAGTATTATCTCTTAATGATGAGATTGTACCCCCACAGTTTACATTAAATTTGAGCCAGAAGATTTGTGCTGAATTGTACGGTTTCCCTGATGGCGGGCACTTTTTAGATCGCGATGGTTTTACGATTTTTCCTAATCTGGAGAAGGTGTTAAAAGATAATTCAATGTTGTGAAGAAATTGACTGGCTGTTTGCAGATATGTCAGGTCTGCTTATGTTCATAACCTGGCTATTTTGGTGAATTATTGGAATTAATATAATTTATGGCGTGATAAAAGAATGAATTCATGATGAGGTATATGGATTTTGGCTGAATATTACCATATTTATAGACGGAATGGGATGATACGGATTACGGCAGAAGTGGTGGGAAGAGAATAGGGTGATGACAATTGCTAACATCCGTTTCTAGCGTTATGTTAATTAACTCAGCAACGATAATAGCTGAGAGTCTATTTGTCTTACTAAAATAAAAGTGGAAATAACTTCCGATTATTAACTTGCAAACAGAGCCTGGAGGAAAACCCATGGAGATGTTATCAGGAGCTGAAATGGTCGTCCGATCGTTAATTGATCAGGGCGTTGAACATGTATTCGGTTATCCGGGTGGGGCAGTACTGGATATTTACGATGCCTTGCATACGGTTGGGGGAATTGGGCATATCCTGGTACGTCATGAGCAAGGTGCAGTTCATATGGCTGATGGTTATGCCCGTTCCACGGGTAAGGTTGGTGTGGTATTGGTCACTTCTGGGCCAGGTGCGACCAATGCAATCACGGGTATTGCGACAGCTTATATGGATTCAATTCCAATGGTTGTATTGTCCGGTCAGGTAGCCAGTTCCTTGATTGGTAATGATGCATTCCAGGAATGTGACATGGTGGGTATTTCCCGTCCGATCGTGAAACACAGTTTTTTAGTGAAGAAAGCGGAAGATATTCCGAAGGTACTAAAAAAAGCTTTCTATTTGGCTTCTAGTGGTCGTCCGGGGCCAGTTGTTATTGACTTACCAAAAGATACGGTAAATCCAGCAATAAAACTGCCATATATTTATCCTGAACAGATAAGCATGCGCTCTTATAGCCCGACGATTCAAGGGCATAAAGGGCAGATTAAACGAGCATTGAGAAAGCTTCTGAATGCGAAAAAACCGATTATGTATGTCGGGGGCGGAGTAATTAATGCAGATTGTTCGGCAGAATTACTGGTATTAGCAGAAAAATTTCATATTCCGGTTGTCAGTTCCCTGATGGGATTAGGCAGTTTCCCGGCCACTCATCGGCAAAATCTGGGTATGCTTGGTATGCATGGCACATTTGAAGCTAACAAGGCAATGCATAATTCAGATGTGATTTTTGCTGTTGGTGTCCGTTTTGATGATCGAACGACTAATAATCTGGAAAAATACTGTCCAGAAGCAACTGTTTTACATATTGATATTGATCCAACATCAATTTCGAAAACCGTTTCCGCAGATGTACCTATTGTTGGGGACGCTAAACAGGTTCTGCGGCAAATGCTGGAATTATTGGAAAAAATGGAAGATACGCAGGACCCGGATGCATTGAAAGATTGGTGGTTATCTATTCAGCAATGGCGTAGTCGTAAATGTCTCAATTTTGATCGTAATGGCGAAAAGATTAAACCTCAGGCCGCTATCCAGGTTCTTTATCGTCTGACTAAAGGCGAAGCTTATGTCACTTCGGATGTTGGGCAGCACCAGATGTTTGTTGCATTGCATTACCCATTTGATAAGCCAAGGCGTTGGATAAGTTCTGGCGGTTTGGGAACCATGGGATTTGGTTTACCTGCTGCTTTGGGTGTCAAACTGGCGAAACCAGAAGCAACGGTAGTCTGTGTTACCGGGGATGGCAGTATTCAGATGAATATTCAGGAACTGTCCACAGCATTGCAATATAACCTGCCAGTATTGATTCTGAATCTAAATAACCGTTTCCTGGGGATGATAAGACAGTGGCAGGACATGATTTATGCCGGGCGTCATTCTCAGTCCTATATGGAATCTTTGCCTGATTTTGTCAAATTAGCAGAGGCTTATGGTCATGTTGGTATTTCTATTCAGAGTTATGATGAACTGGAAAGTAAATTAGCAGAAGCCTTGAAAGAGGTGACTGAAAACCAGCGGCTGGTATTTGTTGATGTCACAGTGGATGAAACTGAACACGTATATCCTATGCAGATCCGTGGAGGGGCAATGGATGAGATGTGGTTAAGCAAAACGGAGAGAACCTGATTATGCGCCGGATTTTATCTGTATTACTTGAAAACGAATCGGGGGCTTTGTCCCGTGTTGTTGGTCTGTTTTCCCAGCGCGGCTACAACATTGAAAGTTTGACTGTGGCTCCAACGGATGATCCGACATTGTCACGGATGACCATTCAGACTAAAGGTGATGCCAGGGTACTTGAGCAGATTGAAAAACAACTGCACAAGCTGGTGGATGTATTGCGGGTTAGCGAGTTGGTATCAGGTTCTCATGTAGAACGTGAGATTATGCTGGTGAAATTACAGGCCAGCGGATATGGACGTGAGGAAATCAAGCGCAGTACTGAAATCTTTCGCGGGCAGATCGTTGATGTGACTTCTACCCTATATACCGTACAACTGGTAGGAACCAGCGATAAATTGGATGCATTTCTTGATGCCGTTCGCGAGGCTGCTGAAATTGTAGAAGTGGCCCGTTCCGGTATTGTCGGTGTATCGCGTGGGGATAAAATTATGCGATGAAAAATCGCAAACTGCGGGACAATGTACATACATTTACGAGGCTCTGCGATAAAGTAGGGCCTTTTCTGGATTTATGAGGAGTTAATGTGAAACTGGATGAAATCGCCCGCCTTGCAGGTGTTTCGCGCACAACGGCCAGTTATGTGATTAATGGTAAAGCTAAGCAATACCGGGTCAGCGATAAAACGGTAGAGAAAGTGATGGCTGTGGTTAGAGAGCATAATTACCATCCGAATGCTGTGGCAGCGGGTCTCCGTGCAGGACGCACCCGTTCTATTGGTTTGGTTATTCCAGATTTAGAAAATACCAGCTATACCCGTATTGCGAATTATCTAGAGCGTCAAGCTCGTCAGCGTGGTTATCAATTATTGATAGCATGCTCTGAAGATCAGCCTGATAATGAGATGCGCTGTGTTGAACACCTGTTACAACGTCAGGTGGACGCAATAATTGTTTCTACTGCATTACCTCCTGAACATCCTTTTTATCAGCGCTGGGCAAATCGTTCTTTGCCTATTATTGCGCTCGACCGCGCATTGGAAAATGAACACTTTATCAGCGTAGTGGGTGATGATTTTGAAGATGCAAAAATGTTGGCACAAGAGTTTCGTCAATTCCCCGCTGAGTCTGTGCTGTATCTTGGGGCATTACCTGAGCTATCCGTTAGCTTTCTGCGTGAACAGGGGTTCCGTGAAGCCTGGAAAGATGACCCTCGCGAAGTTATGTATCTTTACTCAAACAGCTATGAACGTGATGCAGCGGCTGAGGTGTTCGCTAAGTGGTTGGAAACTTACCCGATGCCACAAGCGTTGTTCACGACTTCTTTTGCTCTTTTACAGGGCGTAATGGATGTCACGCTTAAACACAGTGGCCGGTTACCTAATCAATTGGTTATTGCGACTTTTGGTGATCATGAATTATTGGATTTCCTTGAATGTCCGGTGCTTTCTGTAGCGCAGCGCCATCGTGAAGTTGCGGATCAGGTATTAGAACTAGTACTAGCCAGTTTGGATGAAAAGCAAAAACCAAGCCCAGGTATTACACGGATACACCGTGACTTATGCCGGAGAGGAAGCTTGAACCGAAAGTTATGATAAAAGCCCCCTCATTAATTTTTGGGTGGGGGGGCTTTTACTCCAGATTTGTAGAAAAAAGTGTCAGAAGACAACTTTAGAACAATGCTTAAATTATTTACCAGAAAAAAGGCATGAATATGAATTTATTCGGATTTGGAATTTTTTGCTTTTTATCTTATCTCGTTGTTTTATTTATATATTAAATCGATTTTAATGATGTTATTTTTGATGATTTTATTATCATTGTTGGTTTTAGTATCGAATGTACCCATTAAATGATAAATATTATTGTATGATGGTTGGATAGTAATGAAATGTAAATTATGTAAATAAACTAATAACACAATTATTTTTTCATTATTTTATCGTAAACATTCATTCTCCCTTTGCTCGAAAAATTATTCAAAATTATCATAGTGTTAATTATTATTGATATTGCTAAATTCAATCATTGTGCTGCCAACTTCCAAAATCCTTTTACTAAATATAGCTAAAGCGCATCGGCTCTGGCTTGACAAGGTTTTCGTCCCATCCGTAAACTCCTTATTGTGGGGATTAGTGGGATAAAGTGGTAATTTTGAATTGTCTGAGGCAACTTGAGGATGTTTCGTGGAGCAACGTTGGTTAATCTCGATAGCAAGGGACGGCTTGCCGTACCTACCCGATATCGAGCTATGCTAAACGAGGAATCGCAAGGGCAAATGGTTTGTACCATTGACCTTCATCAGCCATGCCTGCTGCTTTATACACTATCTGAATGGGAAATTATCGAAGAAAAACTTTCCCGCTTATCCAGTATGAATCCGGCAGAGCGTCGGGTACAACGTTTGCTCTTAGGTCATGCCAGTGAATGCCAGATGGACAGTGCTGGACGTCTTTTGCTAGCCAATACTCTGCGTCAGCACGCAGGGCTAGTCAAAGAAGTCATGCTGGTTGGTCAGTTCAACAAATTTGAATTGTGGGATGAGCAGGCTTGGTATCAACAGGTTAAGGATGACATTGCAACTGAACAATCCACACAACAACCTTTATCAGTACGGCTACAGGACTTATCACTATAAACATGGCAAACAGTCATTTTAAACATACCAGCGTATTGCTGGATGAAGCAGTCAACGGACTGAATATTCGTGAAGATGGAATCTATATTGATGGCACATTTGGGCGTGGCGGGCATTCACGCCTGATTTTGTCACAACTGGGTATGACCGGTCGTTTAATCGCAATTGATCGTGATCCGCAAGCGATTGAAACTGCAAAATCGATTACAGATCCGCGTTTTTCAATTGTCCATGGACCGTTTTCTGAGTTAGCACACTATGTAGAAAAAGCCGGTCTGACAGGCAAAATTGATGGTGTATTACTGGATTTAGGTGTTTCTTCACCTCAATTGGATGATCCGGAACGTGGTTTTTCTTTTATGCGTGATGGGCCGCTAGATATGCGGATGGACCCGACTCACGGGCAGTCAGCTACAGAATGGCTGATGAAAGCGGAAGCGGATGATATTGCATGGGTGTTAAAAACATTTGGTGAAGAGCGTTTTGCCAAACGTATCGCCAGAGCAATTGTTACACGTAATCAGGAACAACCCATTACCCGAACAAAAGAGTTGGCGGATTTGATTGCTCAAGCCAGTCCGGTGAAAGAGAAGCATAAGCATCCAGCAACAAGGAGCTTCCAGGCGATTAGGATTTATATCAACAGTGAATTGGAAGAGATTGAGCAAGCGCTGGATGGTGCATTACAGGTGCTTGCCCCACATGGACGACTTTCAGTTATCAGTTTCCATTCACTGGAAGATCGCATTGTTAAGCGATTTATTCGTCATAACAGTCGTGGGCCACAAGTACCGGCAGGATTACCACTGACAGAAGAGCAACTGAAAGCACAAGGCGGGCGTAGCCTAAAGTCTATTGGCAAGATGAAACCTTCAGAGAACGAAGTGGCTGATAACCCACGAGCCCGTAGTTCGGTTTTGCGTTTTGCTGAAAAAGTCAGTGAATAATGGCAGGTGAACGTCACGGATTAGCCGGCATTATCGGCAGCGATTTGCTCAGAAATGCCAAAATACCATTGATTCTTCTAGTGGCTGTGGTGGTTTCAGCCATAGTTGTTGTGACCACAACGCATGAAACTCGTTTGTTGATTGCTGAAAAGGAGCATCTGGTATTGGAACGTGATGCGTTAGATATCGAGTGGCGTAATTTAATCCTTGAAGAAAATGCGCTTAGTGAGCATAGCCGGGTTGAGCGAGTAGCAGTTGAAAAAATGCATATGCAGCATGTTAATCCTGCACAGGAAAACGTTGTTGTTTTACAGTGAGTTAATTTGATTAATTAATAAGGTAAGTGATGAAAGTGGCACGCTCTGCGAAGTCAAAACGGCAAGAAGATAAAGCCAGCTTTGTCAGCTGGCGTTTTGCCTTGTTATGCGGGGGAATTGCCCTTGCTTTAGTTGGCTTGCTATTGCGAGTTACTTACCTGCAAGTTATTAATCCGGATCAATTGGTTAAAGAAGGGGATTTACGTTCTTTGCGCGTACAGTCAGTTCCTACCGCCCGCGGTATGATCAGCGACCGCATGGGGCGACCTTTGGCTGTCAGTGTTCCGGTTAATGCTGTATGGGCAGATCCGAAAGAGGTATTTGAAAAAGGGGGGATGACGGATGATACCCGCTGGAAAGCTTTGTCTGATGCCATTAATCTGCCTATTGAGCAACTTACTAGCAAAATCAGTGCTAATCCCAAAGGTCGTTTTGTTTATCTGGCGCGTCAGGTTAATCCATCGGTTGGCGATTATATTCATAAACTGAAATTGCCGGGAATTTATTTACGTCAGGAATCTCGGCGTTATTATCCGTCAGGTCAGGTAACCGCCCATATTATTGGTGTGACTAACGTTGATGGTCAGGGTATTGAAGGCGTAGAAAAAAGTTTTGATCGCTGGCTGACGGGTCAGCCGGGCGAACGGATTGTACGTAAAGACCGCTTTGGTCGTGTCATCGAAGATATTTCATCTGTTGATAGTCTGGCTGCACACAATTTGGTATTGAGTATTGATGAACGCTTGCAGTCATTAGTTTACCGCGAACTGACAAATGCAGTGGCTTTTAATAAAGCGGAATCCGGTACAGCTGTACTGATAGATGTTAATACTGGTGAAGTGCTGGCAATGGCAAATAGTCCATCTTATAACCCGAATAATCGCATTAATGTGCCAAAAGAAGCAATGCGTAACCGTGCGATCACCGATATTTTCGAACCGGGTTCCACAGTGAAACCGATGGTGGTAATGGCTGCGTTGAATGATGGTATTATCAAAGAAAATACAGTTATTAATACAGTACCTTATAGAATCAGCGGCAAGGAAATTAAAGATGTGGCCCGTTATTCTGAATTATCCATCACCGGTATCTTACAGAAATCAAGCAACGTTGGTGTTTCTAAGCTGGCGTTAGCAATGCCCGCGACAGAATTAGTGGATGTCTATTCACGCTTTGGATTGGGAAAAGCAACCAATCTGGGATTGGTCGGAGAAAGCAGTGGCTTATATCCAACAAAGAGGCAACGGTGGTCAGATCTTGACAGAGCTACTTTTTCTTACGGTTACGGGCTGATGGTAACACCGTTACAGTTAGCGCGGGTTTATGCAACGATTGGTAGCTTGGGCATTTATCGCCCACTGTCAATTACTAAAGTTGATCCACCCGTGCCAGGTACAAGAGTATTTCCAGAACCAGTCATGCGTACTGTCGTTCATATGATGGAAAGTGTGGCTCTGCCCGGCGGCGGCGGAACACGAGCTGCGATAAAAGGTTATCGAATTGCCATCAAAACTGGCACAGCCAAGAAACTTGGGCCGGATGGCAAATATATTAATCGGTATATCGCTTACACCGCAGGCATTGCTCCAGCAAGTAATCCAAGATTTGCACTGGTTGTAGTCATTAATGATCCACTGGCAGGTAAGTATTACGGTGGTGCGATTTCTGCGCCGGTATTTGGCACCATTATGGGGGGTGTTCTGCGCATCATGAATGTGGAGCCGGATGCTTTGGCAGCAGGTGATAAAAACGAATTTGTGATTAATAAGAAAGAGGATACAGGTGGCAGATCGTAATCTACGCGGTTTACTCGCTCCATTGGGTATTGATGCCCCAGAGCGTGCATTACGCGAAATGACATTGGACAGCCGTAAATCGGCTGCCGGAGATTTGTTTGTTGCTATTAAAGGGCATCAGGCAGATGGTCGACACTACATTCCTCAGGCTATCGCGCAAGGAGTCGCGGCGGTTATTGCAGAAGCCCAAAGCGAGGCCGATAACGGGATTGTGCAGGTTATACATGGTGTTCCAGTTGTTTATGTGAGCGATTTGAATAATAAGTTGTCACAGTTAGCCGGTCAGTTTTATCACCACCCTGGTGATAAATTACACCTGATTGGCGTGACCGGAACCAACGGTAAAACGACTACGACCCAATTACTTGCGCAGTGGGCTTTCGGATTGGGTGAAACCAGCGCAGTGATGGGAACAGTAGGTAATGGCTTATTGGGGCATGTGGCGCCAAGTGAAAACACCACCGGCTCAGCTGTTGATATCCAACTGGATTTACAACAACTTGTTCAACAAGGGGCTACTTTTACAGCAATGGAAGTCTCTTCCCATGGACTGGTGCAGGGGCGTGTGGCCGCATTACCATTTGAGGCGGCGGTGTTTACCAATCTGAGCCGTGATCATCTTGATTACCATGGTGATATGGAACACTATGAAGCAGCTAAGTGGCTACTGTTTTCCTCTCACAATGTGAAACAACAAATCATTAATGCTGACGATGATACTGGTCTGAAATGGTTATCCCGTTTACCGCAAGCGGTGGCTGTGACGATGGAAAACCGCTTGCCAGAAGATTGGCAAGGGCGTTGGTTGTCGGCCTGTGAAATAAAATATTACGATAAAGGCGTATCGATTACTTTTGAGTCCAGTTGGGGAGGCGGTACAATTGACAGCCCCCTGATGGGAGCCTTCAATGTCAGCAACCTGCTGTTAGCACTTTCTACCTTATTAGCGCTGGATTATCCATTGGAAAAACTGCTTGAAACGGCTTCCTGCCTTGAACCTGTTTGCGGGAGAATGGAAGTGTTCATTGCACCGGATAAGCCAGCAGTCGTTGTTGATTATGCTCACACACCTGATGCACTAGAGAAAGCTCTATCGGCTGCACGTCTGCATTGTAAAGGCAAACTTTGGTGTGTTTTTGGTTGTGGTGGTGATCGTGATAAAGGCAAACGTTCTTTAATGGGGAGTGTGGCAGAACAGTGGGCCGACTATGTGATTGTTACCGATGATAACCCGAGAAGTGAAGAGCCACAGACAATTATTGCTGACATTTTGACTGGCTTCATTGATCCGGGGCGAGCAATGGCGATTCATGGTCGTGTTGAAGCGGTGACCAGTGCCATTATGCAGGCAAAAGAAGATGATGTTGTATTAGTGGCGGGTAAAGGCCATGAAGATTATCAGTTGGTAGGCCATCGTCGTTTGGATTATTCAGACCGCTTGACTGTTGCCCGGTTACTGGGGGTAATTGCATGATTTCCCTTACCTTGCAACAGTTGGCACAAGTTACTGACGGGGTACTAAATCAGGTGACTGAGCGGCAGGCAGTAGATATCTATATCCGTGATGTTACTACTGATAGCCGTAAGGTTGAAAATGGTAGTCTGTTTATTGCATTGAAAGGTGAACGTTTTGATGCCCATGATTTTTCTGATGATGTAGTAAAAGCGGGTGCCGGTGCTTTGCTGGTGAGCCGTGTATTAGCGGTTAATTGTCCTCAGGTCGTGGTCAAAGATACCCGTTTAGCAATGGGGAAATTAGCTGGTTGGGTTCGCCAACAGAGTAAAGCTCGAGTTGTTGCGCTAACGGGGTCTTCCGGCAAAACATCGGTGAAAGAGATGACCGCAGCGATTTTGCGTCAGAGTGGTAACACGCTTTATACTGCGGGTAATCTGAATAATGAGATTGGTGTACCGTTGACATTATTCAGGTTGACAGAACAGCATGAGTTTGCCGTGATTGAATTGGGTGCAAGCCATATTGGTGAGATTGCCTATACCACAGAAATGACCCGACCAGAAACAGCTCTGGTCAATAATTTATCCACTGCACACTTAGAAGATTTTGGTTCTCTGGCTGGTATTGCAAAAGCCAAGGGAGAGATTTTCTCTGGTCTTCCAGCAGAAGGTATCGCCATTATCAACGTGGAAAGCAATGATTGGGCGAATTGGCAACAGATTACTGGCAACAAAACGGTATGGCGTTTTTCCATGCAACAGGCATCGGATGCTGATTTTTATGCTACAAATATTCAGGTTAAGCAGCTGACCACTCATTTTCATTTGCATACCCCCATCGGCAGCACAGAAATCATTTTGCCATTACCTGGGAAACACAATGTTGCCAATGCCTTAGCTGCCAGTGCGTTGGCAATTTCTGTTGGTGCAACGCTAAAAGATATCCGTGTTGGATTGTCTGAATTGAGGGCTGTTCCGGGCCGGTTATTTCCAATCAATTTGGCGGAAGGAAAATTGCTGCTTGATGATACTTATAACGCCAATGTCGGTTCGATGACTGTTGCGGCTCAGGTGTTATCACAGATGCCTGGGTATCGAGTCATGGTCGTTGGCGATATGGGGGCGTTGGGTGAACAGGCAGAGAATTGCCATCGTCAAGTGGGGGAAGCCGCCGCCGCTAGTGGTATCGACAAAGTATTCAGTGTGGGCACCTCAAGTATGCACATTAGCGAAGCGAGTGGTTGTGGTCAGCATTTTGTGGACAAAACCGCATTGGTTGCAGCATTGGTTCCACTATTACAGCAACACAAAGTCATTTCAGTTTTAGTTAAAGGTTCGCGCAGTACCACGATGGAAGATGTCGTGAGCGCATTACAGGGGAGCTTCACATGTTAGTTTGGCTGGCCGAATATTTGGTCAAGTATCACACTGGCTTTAACGTCTTTTCTTATCTGACGTTTAGGGCTATCGTCAGCCTGCTGACTGCATTGGCTATTGCGTTATGGATGGGGCCGCGCATGATAGCCTTCCTGCAAAAATTGCAAATTGGGCAGGTTGTTCGCAATGATGGGCCAGAATCTCATTTCAGTAAACGTGGCACGCCGACTATGGGTGGTTTGCTGATCCTATTTTCAATCACAATTTCGGTACTGTTGTGGGTGCGTTTGAATAACCCATATGTCTGGTGTGTGCTAATTGTCCTGATTGGTTACGGCATTGTTGGTTTCGTGGATGATTACCGTAAAGTCGTGCGTAAAGATACTAAGGGGTTGATTGCTCGTTGGAAGTATTTCTGGCAGTCAGTCTTGGCGCTGGGCGTAGCATTCGCGATGTATAGTGTCGGTAAAGATACCCAGGCAACACAATTGGTCGTGCCATTCTTTAAAGATGTGATGCCGCAACTGGGGGTGCTTTACATTCTGTTGTCTTATTTTGTGATTGTCGGAACCAGCAATGCAGTGAATCTAACTGACGGGTTGGATGGTTTGGCAATTATGCCGACGGTGTTTGTTGCGGCTGGTTTTGCACTGGTTGCATGGGCAACAGGTAATGTCAATTTTGCCAATTATTTGCATATTCCTTATTTGAATCATGCCGGTGAATTGGTCATCGTCTGTACTGCAATTGTTGGTGCTGGATTAGGTTTCCTGTGGTTCAACACTTATCCGGCTCAGGTTTTTATGGGAGATGTTGGTTCTTTGGCATTAGGTGGTGCGCTTGGGACCATTGCTGTATTGCTGCGTCAGGAGTTTCTACTGGTGATTATGGGTGGTGTATTCGTGGTGGAAACCTTGTCAGTTATCTTGCAGGTAGGTTCTTTTAAACTGCGAGGACAACGTATTTTTCGCATGGCACCTATTCACCACCATTATGAATTGAAAGGCTGGCCAGAACCGCGCGTTATCGTGCGTTTTTGGATTATTTCTCTAATGTTAGTGCTGATTGGCTTGGCAACATTGAAGGTACGTTAATCATGACGGATTATTTGGGTAAAAAAGTCATCATTATTGGGCTAGGGCTGACGGGCCTCTCCTGTGTTGATTTTTTTATGGCGCGGGGTGTTATTCCTCGCGTGATGGATACCCGTGCAATGCCACCTGGCAGGGGCAAGCTGCCTGATGAGGTTGAATGTCATAGTGGTAGCTTGAATGCCAAATGGTTGATGGATGCTGACTTGATTGTTGTAAGTCCCGGAGTTGCTCTGGCAACAGCCGAATTACAGGCCGCGGCTAATGCTGGTATAGAAATCGTTGGCGATATCGAGTTATTTTGCCGTGAAGCAACAGCCCCGATAATCGCAATCACCGGTTCTAATGGTAAAAGTACCGTGACTAGTCTTGTCGGAGAAATGGCGAAAGCGGCTGATTGGCAAGTGGGTGTCGGCGGTAATATCGGTCTTCCTGCGTTAGAACTATTGAAACAATCTTGTCAGCTTTATGTTTTGGAACTTTCCAGTTTCCAGTTGGAAACTACATATAGTCTTAAGGCAGCAGCGGCAACTGTGCTGAATGTAACTGAAGATCATATGGATCGTTATCCTCAAGGCTTGTCTCAGTATCGGGCAGTTAAATTGAGGGTTTATCATCAAGCGAAGGCATGCATTGTTAATGCTCAGGACGCTTTAACATTGCCGGAAACGGGTACCGATAATCGTTGTATTAGTTTTGGTGTCGATTGTGGCGACTACCAACTTGACAGTAAAAATGCGTTTTTGAAAGTTCACAATGAATCATTGTTAGCGACAAATGAAATCAAACTGACAGGGTGGCATAACTACGTTAATGGGTTGGCTGCACTGGCGTTAGCTGATGCGGTTGATATTCCCCGTAAAGCCAGCTTGGCAGCATTGGCGGTTTACCCAGGGCTTGAGCATCGTTTCCAGCTTGTTCATCTGAACAAGGGGGTACGCTGGATTAACGATTCTAAAGCAACCAATGTTGGTAGTACGGAAGCGGCTCTTAATGGCTTGGAGCTGAATGGCATGCTTTATTTGCTGTTGGGTGGAGAGGGTAAATCGGCAGACTTTTCTCCGCTCAAACCTTTCCTTAGCGGAAATAAAATCCGGCTTTACTGCTTTGGTTGTGATGGTAAACGGTTAGCGCAACTACGCCCGGAAATAGCTATATTGACTGAAACTATGGAACAGGCGATACGTGATATTGCGCCGCGATTGGTTGCCGGCGACATGGTGCTGTTATCTCCTGCTTGTGCCAGCCTTGATCAGTTTCGTAATTTTGAGCAGCGTGGTCATGAGTTTGCTCGTCTGGCTGAGGAGTTAGGCTGATGTTTATTTCCGGGTTCAGTAGATTAAAAGACTGGATTATTGATGGCCGTGAAACCGATGCTACTAATATAGTGTTGTATGATCGTACATTGATTTGGCTGACACTCGGATTAGGTATTATCGGCTTTGTTATGGTGGCTTCGGCGTCAATGCCGGTTGGGCAGCGTCTTGCAGAAGATCCATTTCTGTTTGCTAAACGTGATGCGATTTATCTGTTGCTAGCTTTCGGATTGTCATTAATAACACTGCGTATTCCAATGGATTTATGGCAGCGCTATAGCAACCTGATGTTGCTTGTCTCTGTTATTCTACTACTGGTTGTCTTGGCGGTAGGAAGCTCGGTAAATGGTGCCTCGCGTTGGATTGCGTTTGGACCTTTGAGAATTCAGCCAGCTGAGTTATCCAAACTTTCTCTATTTTGTTATCTCGCCAGTTATCTGGTGCGTAAAGTGGAAGAAGTACGGAATAACTTCTGGGGATTTTGTAAGCCAATGGGCGTCATGGTGGTGTTGGCTGTATTACTTTTAGCTCAGCCTGACTTGGGAACTGTGGTAGTGCTGTTTGTAACAACATTGGCTATGTTATTTCTAGCGGGAGCAAAATTGTGGCAGTTTCTGGCAATTATTGGTTCGGGGATATTTGCAGTAGTTCTATTAATTATTGCTGAACCTTATCGTATACGCCGTGTAACTTCTTTTCTGGACCCTTGGGAAGATCCGTATGGCAAAGGTTATCAATTAACACAATCTTTGATGGCTTTTGGTCGCGGGGAGTTTTTGGGGCAAGGATTGGGAAATTCAGTACTGAAGCTGGCATACCTACCCGAAGCGCATACTGACTTTATTTTCTCTGTTTTGGCAGAAGAATTAGGTTACGTAGGTGTGGTTTTGGCGTTGTTAATGATATTCTTCGTCGCTTTTCGTGCGATGACTATAGGTCGTCGTGCGTTGCAGATGGATCAGCGTTTTTCTGGTTTTTTAGCGTGTTCGATTGGTATCTGGTTCAGTTTTCAAACCTTGGTTAATGTCGGGGCTGCCGCAGGCATGTTACCGACCAAAGGTCTGACTTTACCTCTGATTAGTTATGGGGGTTCAAGTTTGTTGATTATGTCGACCGCTATCGTATTGCTATTAAGAATTGATTTTGAAACACGTTTGGCAAAAGCACAGGCGTTTGTAAGGAGTTCTCGATGAGTGGTAAGACCCGGCGTTTGATGGTGATGGCTGGTGGAACCGGAGGACATGTCTTCCCGGGCTTGGCTGTAGCTCATCACTTAAAAAACCAAGGCTGGGAAGTTCGTTGGCTGGGAACAGCGGATCGTATGGAAGCGGATTTAGTGCCGAAACATGGTATTGAAATTGAATTTGTTCAGATTTCTGGCTTGAGAGGTAAGGGAATTAAAGCACTACTAACGGCGCCAGCACGAATTTTCAAAGCAATTCGTCAGGCAAAAGCGATTATGCGCCGCTATCAGCCAGATGTAGTGCTCGGAATGGGGGGGTATGTTTCTGGCCCTGGCGGTATTGCTGCGTGGATGTGCGGTATTCCGGTTGTCTTGCATGAACAGAATGGTATTGCCGGGCTGACAAACCGTTGGTTGGCAAAAATCGCTACAACTGTTTTACAGGCATTCCCTGGCGCATTCCCAAAAGCGCCTATTGTTGGGAACCCTGTTCGTGAAGATGTGCTGACATTACCCATACCTGAACAGCGTTTGGCAGGGCGTGAAGGCCCGGTTCGGGTTCTGGTTATTGGTGGTAGTCAGGGCGCGAGAATTCTCAACCAGATAATGCCCGAAGTTGCAGCCCGTATGGGTGATAAAATTACCCTTTGGCATCAGACTGGCAAAGGGGTTAAAGAAAGTGTTCAGGATGCCTATAACAATTCAGTTAAGTGTGAACATAAGGTTACTGAATTTATTGACGATATGGCGCAAGCTTATGCTTGGGCTGATGTAGTGGTTTGTCGTTCTGGTGCGTTGACAGTCAGCGAAGTGGCCGCAGCTGGATTACCTGGGATTTTTATACCATTTCAGCATAAAGATCGTCAGCAATACTGGAATGCGCTGCCACTGGAAAGAGCTGGTGCAGCAAAAATACTGGAACAACCACAACTTACGGTTGATGCAGTGGTGGAATTATTAACTCAGTGGCAACGCCCACAATTGTTGGAAATGGCAAAAAAAGCCCGTTCAGCAGCAATTACTGATGCAACTGAGCAAGTATCGGCGGCATTAATCGATGCAGCCAAAAAATGATTCAGACCACCTGAAAAAGGGTGGTGAAGTAAACATACACAGTGAAGAAGAAAACGTGAATACACAACAACTGGCGAAATTAAGAGCTTTCGTGCCTGAAATGAGAAAAGTCAGGCATATCCACTTTGTCGGCATTGGTGGTGCTGGCATGGGGGGGATCGCCGAAGTGTTGGCCAATGAAGGTTATCAGATTAGCGGATCTGATTTGGCGCCAAATCCGGTAACTCGGCAACTAACTAAGTTGGGTGCTCAGATTTATTTTAACCATCGTCCTGAAAATGTACTGGATGCGAGTGTTGTTGTGGCTTCAACTGCAATCTTAGCAGATAACCCAGAAATTATTGCTGCTCGTGAAGCTCGGATTCCGGTCATTCGCAGAGCAGAAATGTTGGCAGAACTGATGCGTTACCGTCATGGTATTGCTATTGCTGGTACTCATGGCAAAACAACTACCACGGCGATGATTTCCAGCATTTATGCACAAGCTGGTTTAGACCCAACGTTTGTTAATGGTGGTTTAGTCAAAGCAGCAGGAACACATGCCCGTCTCGGTAGTAGCCGCTATTTAATTGCTGAAGCGGACGAAAGCGATGCTTCTTTCCTGCATTTGCAACCCATGGTGGCAGTAGTTACTAATATCGAAGCAGACCATATGGATACCTATCATGGTGACTTTGAAAAACTGAAACAGACGTTTATCAGCTTCCTGCACAACTTACCTTTCTATGGGCGTGCAGTCATGTGCATTGATGATCCAGTCGTCAAAGAGTTAATCCCTCGTGTGGGACGCTATATCACGACTTATGGCTTCAGTGAGGAAGCAGATGTACGTATCACCCATTATGAGCAAAAAGGTGCTCAAGGGTATTTTACTGTTAGTCGCCAAGATATGGTTGATTTGAAAGTCGTCTTGAATGCACCGGGTCGCCATAATGCGCTAAATGCGGCAGCAGCAATTGCTGTGGCAACTGAAGAAGGTATTTCTGGCAGTGATATGCTGGCTGCGTTAGCCGGTTTTCAGGGAACCGGACGCCGTTTTGATTTTCTGGGGAATTTTTCTCTGGAGCATGTTAACCGCAAAAGTGGTAGTGCAATGTTGGTTGATGATTATGGTCATCATCCAACGGAAGTGGATGCAACCATTAAAGCCGCTCGTGCTGGCTGGCCGGATAAACGTATTGTGATGATATTTCAGCCCCATCGTTATACTCGGACGCGTGATCTGTACGATGATTTTGCCAATGTATTGAATCAGGTGGATGTATTGCTAATGCTGGACGTTTACTCTGCTGGCGAAGGGGTTATTCCGGGGGCGGATAGCCGTTCGTTGTGCCGTACTATCCGTAGCCGAGGTAAGTTAGATCCGATTCTGGTATCTGAGCCAGAAAAAGTGGCCGCTGTGTTGGCCCAGGTACTAGACGGTAATGATTTAGTTCTGGTTCAAGGGGCCGGGAATATAGGCAAAATAGCGCGCAATCTGGCTGAAACCAAATTACAGCCATCTTTGAATGAGGAAAAACACCATGGCTGAGAAAGTCGCGGTATTGTTGGGAGGAACTTCTGCTGAGCGTGAAGTTTCACTGTTATCGGGACATGCCGTGCTAGCTGGATTGAAAGAAGCAGGTATTGATGCTCATCCAGTTGATACAAAAGATTTTCCTGTAACGCAACTTAAAGAGGCAGGATTTGAGAAAGTCTTTATCGCTCTTCATGGTCGTGGCGGGGAAGATGGTACTTTGCAAGGCGTATTGGAATTTTTGCAGCTGCCTTATACCGGAAGTGGTGTGATGGCTTCTGCATTGTCGATGGATAAATTGCGTACAAAGCAGTTATGGCAAGGGATAGGGTTAATTGTCTCGCCATATGTTGCAATTAATTTTCAGCAGTTTGAACAATTTACTGATTCGCAACTCCAAGAATATGTAGCAGATTTAGGTTTACCATTAATTGTTAAGCCAAGTCTGGAAGGTTCCAGTGTGGGTATGACTAAGGTTAATGAGATTTCAGAGTTGCGTGGCGCACTGGAAATAGCATTTCGTTATGACACTGACTTGTTGGTAGAAAAATGGTTGTACGGCCCAGAATACACTGTCGCTATTCTTGATGAGACGGCTTTACCTTCTATCCGTATTCAGCCCGCTGCTGTTTTTTATGACTATGATGCAAAATATTGGTCTGAGGAAACGAAGTACTTTTGTCCGAGTGGCTTAAGTGATGAAAAAGAGCAACAACTGGCAGAACTAGCACTAAAAGCCTACAAATCGGTTGGATGCAGTGGCTGGGGGCGGGTAGATGTCATGATGGACACTGATGGTGGTTTCTATCTGTTAGAAGTGAATACATCTCCGGGGATGACCAACCATAGCTTGGTACCAATGGCAGCACGTCAAGCAGGGTTAAATTTCTCACAATTGGTAGTAAAGATTTTGGAGTTGGCTGATTGATATGTCTCAGGCGGCCCTGAAAGTAAAAGGGCGGGATAGTGAAAATAGTCGTTCCCGCCCTAGTAACGGCTCTTATCTGGCAGGACTTATCTTCTTCCTGATGGTACTTGGGATCATTATTTGGGGGGGGGGGCAGTTCTTAACTGGATGAAAGATGCTAACAGATTGCCTATTTCAAAGCTGGTGGTAACGGGTGAACGTCATTACACCACCAACGATGATATTCGGCAGGCAATTTTGTCATTAGGGCAGCCGGGAACTTTCATGACGCAAGATGTGAATATCATTCAGCAACAGATTGAACGAATGCCATGGATAAGGCAAGTCACTGTCCGTAAACAGTGGCCTGATGAGCTGAGAATTCATCTGGTAGAATATGTTCCTTATGTGCGTTGGAATGATACACAAATGCTGGATGCCGAAGGGCTGGTGTTCAGTATACCGGTTGAATGGGAAGCTAAAGGTCATTTCCCGATGCTTTATGGCCCACAAGGTAGTGAGAAAGAGGTGCTTGATAGCTACCGGGCAATGGCTAAACTTCTCGCTGCCAATAAATTGAAATTAAAAGCTGCGGCAATGACTGATCGTCGTTCTTGGCAATTGACACTGGATAATGATATCCGACTAAAGCTGGGAAGAATGAATACAACAGGTCGTATTAAACGTTTTATCGAGCTTTATCCACTATTACAGCAGAACACAGAGAAAAGAGTGGATTATGTGGATTTACGTTATGACAGTGGTGCCGCGGTAGGTTGGGCTCCTTTACTAATTGGTGCTCCTGATGCTCCGGTCAATGGGTAATAAACAGTTACTGGCAATAATATAGAGGCAGGCAGAATAACAATGATCAAATCGACGGACAGAAAATTAGTAGTTGGCCTTGAGATTGGCACAGCAAAGGTATCTGCCCTTGTTGGTGAAATTCTGCCCGATGGTATGGTTAATATTATCGGGGTGGGAAGCTGTCCATCCCGCGGCATGGATAAAGGTGGTGTCAACGATCTGGAGTCGGTTGTTAAATGTGTACAGCGGGCTATCGATCAGGCTGAATTGATGGCGGATTGTCAAATTTCTTCTGTTTATCTGGCGTTATCTGGAAAACATATCAGTTGTCAGAATGAGATTGGGATGGTTCCCATTTCTGAAGAGGAAGTCACCCAGGAAGATGTAGACAATGTCGTTCATACTGCCAAATCGGTTCGTGTACGCGATGAATACCGGATACTCCATGTTATTCCTCAAGAGTATGCGATCGATTATCAGGAAGGCATCAAAAATCCGGTAGGGCTTTCCGGAGTGCGTATGCAGGCGAAAGTTCATCTGATTACCTGCCATAACGATATGGCGAAAAATATCGCAAAAGCCGTTGAGCGCTGTGGTTTGAAAGTCGATCAGCTTATTTTTTCCGGTTTGGCTGCCAGCTATGCGGTTTTGACTGAGGATGAGCGTGAACTAGGCGTTTGTGTGGTAGATATTGGCGGTGGGACGATGGATATTGCGGTGTATACCGGCGGAGCGCTACGTCATACCAAAGTAATCCCTTACGCTGGGAACGTCGTTACCAGCGATATTGCTTATGCCTTTGGTACACCACCAAGCGATGCCGAAGCGATAAAAGTACGTCACGGTTGTGCGCTGGGTTCGTTGGTTAGCAAGGATGAAAGTGTGGAGGTACCGAGTGTCGGTGGGCGCCCACCGCGTAGCTTACAGCGCCAAACGCTGGCTGAAGTGATTGAGCCACGTTACATCGAATTACTGAATTTAGTGAATGATGAAATCCTGCGATTGCAGGAACAGTTACGTCAGCAAGGTGTTAAACACCATTTGGCTGCGGGTATTGTCTTAACCGGTGGTGGTGCCCAGATTGATGGTTTGGCTGAATGTGCTCAGCGTGTATTCCACGCTCAAGTGCGTATTGGTCAACCTCTTAATATTACTGGCCTGACGGACTATGCGCAGGAACCCTATTATTCAACAGCAGTAGGGTTGTTGCATTACGGAAAAGCCTCTCACCTTAATGGTGATGCGGATATTGAAAAACATATTTCAGTGAGTCGCTGGTTTAAGAAAGTCAGTAGCTGGCTGAAAAAAGAGTTTTAATTTTATACAGAGACTACATCTGTTTTTTGGTCTCGATATAAAGGCACAAAGCGGAGAGAAACTATGTTTGAACCAATAGAATTAACCAATGACGCGGTGATTAAAGTCATCGGCGTCGGCGGTGGCGGCGGTAATGCTGTTGAGCACATGGTGCGCGAGCGCATCGAAGGTGTTGAATTCTTCGCAGTAAATACGGATGCTCAGGCATTGCGTAAAACTGCTGTCGGCCAGACTATTCAGATTGGTAATGGTATTACTAAAGGCTTGGGGGCTGGTGCAAACCCAGAAGTTGGTCGTACGGCTGCACAAGAAGATCGTGATTCATTGCGTACTGCTCTTGATGGTGCGGATATGGTATTTATCGCTGCCGGTATGGGAGGCGGTACCGGTACTGGCGCAGCACCTGTGGTCGCTGAAATTGCAAAAGAACTTGGGATTTTGACAGTTGCCGTTGTGACTAAACCTTTTAATTTTGAAGGTAAGAAACGTATGGCATTTGCTGAACAAGGGATCACTGAACTGTCCAAACATGTGGATTCATTGATTACTATCCCTAACGACAAGTTGTTGAAAGTTCTTGGCCGTGGTATTTCACTACTGGATGCTTTTGGTGCAGCTAATGACGTCTTGAAAGGTGCAGTTCAGGGTATTGCCGAACTGATAACACGTCCAGGCTTGATGAATGTTGACTTTGCTGACGTGCGCACCGTGATGTCCGAAATGGGCTACGCGATGATGGGTTCTGGTATTGCTCAGGGTGAAGATCGTGCAGAAGAGGCCGCTGAAATGGCAATTTCCAGCCCGTTACTAGAAGATATCGACTTGTCTGGTGCTCGTGGTGTTTTGGTTAACATTACTGCTGGCTTTGATCTGCGTTTGGATGAGTTCGAAACTGTGGGTAACACTATTCGGGCATTCGCGTCTGATAATGCAACTGTCGTTATCGGTACTTCTCTGGACCCAGACATGAATGATGAGTTGCGTGTGACTGTGGTTGCTACTGGTATTGGCATGGATAAGCGTCCTGAAATTACGCTAGTTACCAACAAGGTATCTCAATCAAGTGCAATGGAGCACCGCCATCAGCAGTTGTCTGGTGGTCTGTCCTCATTGTCTGAAGAGAATAAACCTGCGGCAAAAGTGGTGAATGACCAAAACGCACAAACAAACAAGGAACCAGATTATCTGGATATTCCTGCATTTTTACGTAAACAGGCCGATTAATAGCTAAAAGATTGGATTCTCCGCTTTTTGTGCTAAACTCCCCCGCCAACCATAGTGTATAGTGGTTGGCAGGATGGATAACATTGCGAGATAAAACGATGATCAAACAAAGGACACTTAAACGTATTGTTCAGGCGACTGGCGTCGGTTTGCACACCGGTAAGAAGGTCACGCTGACAATGCGCCCAGCACCGGCTAATACCGGGGTCATCTATCGTCGCACTGACTTGAATCCACCGGTTGATTTTCCGGCAGATGCAAAATCTGTGCGTGATACTATGCTCTGTACTTGCCTGGTAAATGAGCATGATGTGCGAATCTCAACAGTTGAGCACCTGAACGCAGCACTTGCAGGGTTGGGTATCGATAATATTGTTATCGAAGTTGATGCGCCAGAAATTCCTATTATGGATGGCAGTGCCAGCCCGTTTGTCTTCTTGCTGCTGGATGCTGGTATTGAAGAATTGAACACATCTAAAAAATTCCTGCGTATTAAAGAAGCTGTTCGTGTGGGAGATGGCGATAAGTGGGCAGAGATGACACCTTATAATGGTTTCAGTCTGGATTTCACTATTGATTTCAATCATCCTGCGATTGATTCAAGTTCTCAACGTTACTGCCTGGATTTTTCAGCAGACGCGTTTGTGCGCCAAATCAGTCGTGCACGCACTTTCGGCTTTATGCGTGATATTGAGTACTTACAATCTAAAGGCTTGTGTTTAGGCGGTAGTTTTGATTGTGCGATTGTTGTTGATGACTATCGTGTGCTTAATGAAGATGGTTTGCGTTTTGAAGACGAATTTGTTCGCCATAAAATGCTAGATGCAATTGGTGATTTATTTATGTGTGGCTATAACATCATAGGCGCATTTACTGCGTTCAAATCTGGTCATGCATTGAACAATAAACTGTTGCAGGCAGTTTTGGCGCAAGAAAGTGCATGGGAACTGATCACTTTCGAAGATGAAGCTGAAATGCCACAGGCTTTTCGTACTCCATCAACTGTAATGGCATAACTCTTGGGTATGCAAGAGATAACTCAATGATACATCAGTGG
Organism: Photorhabdus heterorhabditis; assembly: GCF_001280945.1. Lineage (NCBI taxonomy): Bacteria > Pseudomonadati > Pseudomonadota > Gammaproteobacteria > Enterobacterales > Morganellaceae > Photorhabdus > Photorhabdus heterorhabditis. Next base: position 22,718 of record NZ_LJCS01000031.1, read on the forward strand.
GTTATGCTATCTGTGATTTTGTTTTCGCTGACGTTTTTTACTCAGCGTTAGCGCTTCTTGTTGGCTGTGCTGGCACCCTCTCCGGCTAGTGCAGCCAATCGTTCCAATCTTTCCTTTAATTTTTTCGGACTACGGTTCGCCAATACTATTAATTCCTTAGCACTCTCTTGACTTAACCGACGTATCGGTGAGGTTTTGTGACTGATACTCATTGTTTTTGCGAGGCTCTGCGCATTATTGTCATGCTTAACCATTAGTGATGGGTTAATCCTGATGTCGATCGATGACAATGATGGTAGAATTTCACTTCTTAATGTAGAGAGCAGCGTTGGCAACTCGTAACGTAATCTGGTCATCCAACTGGCGTTTCCTGCTTCCAGTACCAGAATTTGTTTGCGATAATTGGCGACCCGGCACCACGGATGTAATTGTGCGGGGAGTAGGCTAATAACTGCCCGATTTAGTTTTAATAAAGCGACAGCACGTTGCTGGATAACTTGAAGCGGGCTTTTCTCAACGGTAGAAGCGTCTTCAAAAAGAACATCTAATGATTGTGGGCGACTGTCGCGCATATAAAAGTAGTTCCGATATAACGAAGGATTAATGGGTATTCTAAATCTTTGGCGACAATTTGGTAGACGTTATTTCTGGCCACATCTGTTATTAGGGATGGTCGCGGCAAGTATTGGTGTTCCTACCATCTTAGTGGGTGTTACGGATAATATCTTACAAGCCAATATATCATCCAGTCAGCGTTGGCAAAATCAGGCTTTATCGGCTTTTGATAACCTATTCTCACAGCAAAATGTTCAGCGTCAGCCTGCCAATAATGGTGCTAATTACTGGCAACAACATGCTGTACGTAATATGATCCGGCAGCTTTCTTTTGCTTTTTTTGTTTCCCAACCTCTGAACGATGAAACAGCAAAACAAAGTATTCGGTTAAGTTCTTCCAATATTCAGCAGCTTGTGCTGGAAACGCTGAATGCACTGTTAACTCGGGAGCCCCAGCTACCTGAACCGGTTTCAGATACACAGTTCCTGATTACCGCATCACAATCTTCTCATACAACGGTGTTTTGGATTGCAAAAGCCCAGGGTATTCGGGCAGGTCCTTCTGCTTACCTTTGATCTTCATTTTTTTACAAGTTTCTAATAAATAACTATTTGTTGGCTGCGAGATAACGGCCTTATCTGAGATGTAACTAATTATGCTGATTAAATTATTAACTAAGGTTTTTGGTAGTCGTAATGATCGTACATTGCGTCGTATGCGTAAGGTAGTTGATGTAATCAACTGTATGGAGTCAGAATTTGAAAAGCTATCTGATGACGAATTAAAAGGTAAAACGGTTGAATTTCGTGCTCGTTTGGAAAAAGGCGAATCGCTGGAGAATCTGTTACCTGAAGCATTTGCGACAGTACGTGAAGCAAGTAAGCGTGTGTTTGCTATGCGTCATTTCGACGTTCAGTTACTGGGTGGTATGGTTTTGAATGAGCGTTGTATTGCTGAGATGCGTACCGGTGAAGGTAAGACATTGACAGCTACTTTGCCTGCTTATTTGAACGCATTGACTGGCCGTGGTGTTCACGTAGTTACGGTGAATGATTATTTGGCACAACGTGACGCTGAAAATAACCGTCCACTGTTTGAATTTCTGGGGTTGAGTGTTGGTGTCAACCTGCCAGGTATGCCTGCACCCGTTAAACGTCAGGCATATGCAGCGGATATTACTTACGGCACTAACAATGAATATGGTTTTGACTATCTTCGTGACAACATGGCATTTAGTCCAGAAGAACGTGTTCAACGTAAACTGCATTATGCTCTGGTGGATGAAGTTGATTCCATTCTGATTGATGAAGCCCGTACTCCATTGATTATTTCCGGCCCTGCTGAAGATAGCTCTGAGCTTTATATTAAAGTTAATAAGCTGATTCCTAAACTGATCCGTCAGGAAAAAGAAGATTCAGATACTTTCCAGGGAGAGGGGCACTTTTCTGTTGATGAGAAGTCTCGCCAGGTTAACTTGACAGAACGCGGTTTGGTTCTGATTGAACAATTACTGGTGGATGCCAAATTGATGGAAGAAGGTGAATCCCTGTATTCACCCACTAACATTATGTTGATGCACCATGTTACCGCTGCGTTACGTGCTCATGCTTTATTTACCCGTGATGTTGATTACATCGTGAAAGATGGTGAAGTCATTATTGTTGATGAGCATACTGGCCGTACTATGCAAGGGCGTCGTTGGTCTGATGGGCTACATCAGGCTGTTGAAGCCAAAGAAGGCGTAGAAATTCAAAACGAAAACCAAACTCTTGCTTCGATTACTTTCCAAAATTACTTCCGTCTGTATGAAAAACTGGCGGGTATGACCGGTACGGCAGATACAGAAGCATTTGAATTTAGTTCTATTTATAAGCTTGATACCATTGTGGTGCCAACAAACCGACCAATGATCCGTAATGATTTGCCGGATCTGGTTTATATGACTGAAGCTGAAAAAATTGAAGCTATCATTGAAGATATCCGCGAACGTACCGGTAAAGGGCAGCCGGTATTGGTGGGAACTATTTCTATTGAAAAATCTGAACTGGTTTCCCATGAATTGACTAAAGCGGGTATCGAGCACAACGTGCTTAACGCTAAATTCCATGCAATGGAAGCAGATATTATTGCGCAGGCTGGTCAGGCGAGTGCAGTAACTATTGCGACTAATATGGCTGGTCGTGGTACCGATATTGTGCTGGGAGGTAGCTGGCAGGCAGAAATTGCTAAACTGGAAGAACCAACAGAAGTGCAGATTGAAGAGATTAAAGCTGCATGGCAGGAGCGCCATGATATTGTTCTGGTTGCGGGTGGTTTGCATATTATCGGTACGGAGCGTCATGAATCCCGCCGTATTGATAATCAGTTACGTGGGCGTTCCGGTCGTCAAGGGGATGCTGGATCATCTCGTTTCTATTTATCAATGGAAGACTCACTGATGCGTATTTTTGCATCTGATCGTGTTACGGGTATGATGCGTAAACTTGGTATGAAACCTGGTGAGGCGATTGAACACCCTTGGGTAACTAAAGCTATTGCCAATGCTCAGCGTAAAGTAGAAAGCCGTAACTTCGACATACGTAAGCAATTGCTGGAATATGATGATGTTGCTAATGATCAGCGTCGTGCTATCTATACACAACGCAATGATTTGCTGGATGTCAGTGATGTTAGCGAAACTATTAGTAGCATTCGTGAAGATGTATTTAAAGCAACCATTGATGCTTATATTCCCCCTCAATCTCTGGAAGAGATGTGGGATATAGAAGGTTTGCAGCAGCGTTTAATTGCTGATTTTGATTTGGAGCTACCGATCAAAGAGTGGTTGGATAAAGAGCCTGAACTACATGAAGAAACTTTGCGTGAGCGTATTCTTGAACGGGCTATTGAAGTCCATAAACGTAAAGAAGAGATTGTTAGCACTGAAATGATGCGTAACTTTGAAAAAGGTATCATGTTGCAGACTCTGGATATGTTGTGGAAAGAACATCTGGCTGCAATGGATTATCTGCGTCAGGGTATCCATCTACGTGGTTATGCTCAGAAAGATCCAAAACAGGAGTACAAACGTGAATCTTTCGCCATGTTTGCAAACATGTTGGAATCACTGAAATATGAAGTGATTAGTACATTAAGCAAAGTTCAGGTGAGAATGCCGGAAGAGGTTGAGGCATTAGAACAGCAACGTCGTATGGAAGCTGAACGTCTGGCAAAACAACAGCAATTAAGCCATGAAGTTGAAAAAGGTGCTTTGATGTCTGAAACAGAGGCTCAGATTGCCAGTGGTGTTCGTAAAGTAGGCCGTAATGATTTTTGTCCTTGTGGTTCAGGTAAGAAATATAAACATTGCCATGGGCGTTTGCAGTAATGATGAAAAGGCGGGAAACCGCCTTTTTACTGTCAGCCTTAATCTACCTCCTTTGGAAACGATATTTGACTATTGGTTGTTTAAGCAGCCAAAAAATAGATGAAGATAATAGTGATATGGAAAAGAAACACCTGCATATAGCTGCTGGAATTATTAGAAACTCACAATATGAAATTTTTATTACTCAGCGTCATGCTGATACTCATATGGGGGGATTCTGGGAGTTTCCTGGTGGGAAGGTCGAAAAAGGGGAAACACCTGAACAGGCTTTGGTTCGTGAACTACAGGAAGAAATCGGTATTACTGTTACTCATTATGAGTTGGTAAAAACGGTTGAACATGATTTTCCTGATAGACTAATTACCCTTTATTTTTTCTTGGTAGGTGAATGGGAAAATGAGCCTTTTGGCAAAGAGGGTCAGCTTTCTCGGTGGGTATTACAGAAAGATTTAATTGCAGATGAATTCCCACCTGCTAATCGCAGCATTGTCGCATTATTGACTACTTGAATTGTTAATAGCCGCATTAATAATGAATAACGCGGCTATTTATTATTGCTCAGGTTGTTCACTCCAATCGTCGCTATCGGAGTCTTCACTTTGGCTTGATATCCGTTTTTCTTCATTTGCCCACTCGCCTAAGTCAATCAACTGACAGCGTTTACTGCAAAATGGTCGGTATGGGCTTATTTCTCCCCAAACCACACTTTTACCACATATTGGACATTCAATGGTTAATAACTCAGACATAATCTCTCTCCGGATAATGAGTTTGTAATCTTAGCAGCATGCCAGTTCAAATGGCAAATGAGCAGGTATAGAGCCTTTTTCACTATCCAGAGGTAAAAAACGGATAGCAAAGCGGGTCTTATGACCAGAGATTTGAGGGAACAATAAAGGTTTTAATGGTAACCGTAATCTTAGTAAATCTGAACCTTCTGCTGTATCTTGGTGAAAACCGTTTTTACTGACTTCTGAACGGAAGGTAGCAGACTGGCGTATTAGTTCTAAAATACTTTCCAGGGCTTGTTGGAGTGGCAACAAGCTATCAATCCAGAATGAAACCATTTTATCTCTTTCTGATTGTGGCAAGTGAAGCCATAGATGCAGGGTGGGTAGATCAAAACCACAGCAGCCGCTTGGAATGCTGAGGCGCTGGCGTACCATACTAATGATTTTATCTTCTTTAAGGGATTGCCCTAGCCGTGGTGCTTTGCTTAGTGCAACAGCTCGTTCTTTTAATTTTAATCTGAAATTATTGACGATATTAATATCAACATCAGGTATCTCGGCCCATTGTTTTAATTTCGCTTGTTGGCGTTCTAATTCTTTTAATAGTTCTGAACGTACTTCACCTCGTTCTAAAACTTCAAGGAGTTCAGCAACAGTACGGAAAAAGGCAAGGCTACTTGCCAATGAGTTTAAATGGCGTTGACTGGTGAGCTGTTGCAGAGAAGATTCAATTCGCAACCATGATCGCATTTTTTCATTCAATGGGTGTTCAAAAATAATTGTAGAAGTTGGGTCACTCATCATGATTATCCTGTCTGGCTGATCCAGCTAATCTTAAATATTGTTGATGTAGTTCGGCAACACGAGGAGCAATTGCCTGTACGTTATCATGATTTGAGATAATGTCATCGGCATAAGCCAGCCTCTCGCTACGGGATACCTGTGCAGTCAAAATATTTTCAACCTGTTGGTTGCTAATACCATCACGAGTGGCTACTCGGTTGATTTGTAATTCAGGTGAAACGTCAACGACTAGAATCCGGTCTGCCAGATGCCCCAAATTATTTTCGACTAATAATGGAATAACCCAAATCACATAAGGTGCAGTTATCTGCTCTAATTGGCGTCTGGTTTCTTTATATATTAGAGGGTGAAGGAGTTGGTTAATCCATTGTTTTTCTTGTTGATTTGTGAAAATTTTCTGGCGTAACAGTGTTCGGTTCAGGCTACCATTTGGCGTTAGTATTTCATATCCAAAGTGTTCTTTGATGGCTTGTAACGCAGGAGTTCCAGGAGCTACGACTTCTCTGGCGATAATATCTGCATCAACAAGAGGAACACCAAGAGCTGCAAAAGCATTGGCTATAGTGGTTTTACCGCTGCCAATCCCACCTGTGAGTGCAATAATATAAGTCATCCTATCCCTTAACATTACTTGATAGTATTTTGGGATTGTAACCGAAAGGGAGGCAGATGACCTAGAGCAAAACTATGGAATTGTTTTTATTTCAAGTGAGTATTGTACCTAGCTGAAAGATTGGCAAATACATTGCGAGTAATAGTATGCCAACAATAATAGCGATTATAACCATAAGTATTGGTTCCAGTAGCTGAGCCATATTCTCGGAAATTTCCAGGGCCTGTTGTTGATACCACTCGGCTAGATTCTCCAATAACAGTTCTAAATTGCCAGACTCTTCGCCAACACTGATGAATTGTTGGCACAGTGCAGGAAAACAAGGTTGTTGTTTCAGTGCTTCGCTCATTGGTATTCCTTGATTAATTTGGGTTCGTAAGAATTTCGTTGCTTTCAAAAATACCGGATGATTTATTGATGCAATAGCACTGTCTAACCCGGCTGTGAGTGTCAGGCCAGCTTTTTGTGTCATAAATAGGATATGGAAAAGTTGCCCTAATTGTTGGCAGCTAATTAATTTCGCAATAATCGGTAAACGTAATATCAGATTTTTCTCACGGACAACCCATATTATGTGGCGTTGGCGTAACTGTAGATAAGATAGGAGTAGTACTATTAATCCAATAGCACCATAGCCACCATATTGAATAAGCCAGTTGGAAGTTATTAATAAACTACGGGTCAGCAAAGGGAGTTGTGCATCAAATGAACGATAAATGTGTTCAAATTCAGGTAAGACAAAAATCAGCATTAATAAAATAATGATGCTGGCAACAACGGTAATAATCAGAGGATAACGCAATGCTTTGGCTATTTTTTTCTGTAACTTATCTTGTTGTTCCTGTTGTTTAACCAATAATTGGCAGCAGTTCTCTAATTGCCCAGTTAACTCACCAATAGCAATGAGTTGATAAAATAGAGTTGGAAATAGAAGTGGGTAATTTTTTAATGAAGCGGAGAGTGATTCTCCGCAGGTAATGTTTTTGCTAATATCTGACAATACGCAATGCCATAATGGATTAACACACTCTCGAATAAGAATATTCAGGCAATTGAGTAATGGCATTCCTGATGATAATAGTGTTGCCAATTGACGAATGAAATTTATCCGGTAGGCAATTTGTTGATGGTGGTAAAATATCCATTTGTCACATTTTATATTATAAGGTTGCAATCCAACATGGATAAGCTGTTGGTATAAAGTTTTTCGGTTATCACATAGTGATTTTCCTTTTGATATTTCACCTTTATTATTAATTGCTTGCCAATGATAAATATAATGGATTTTCATTATTCTTCTTGTCCTGTAACTTGATAAATTTCTTCCAGTGTAGTGATTCCTTGTTCTACTAATAGAATGCCGGATGAAAATAAGGTCTCTTTTCTTTGAGAAATAATAATTCTTTGTAAATCTTGAGGAGCTTGCTGTGATAATACTTGCTGGAGTTCATGTGTTATTTCCAAAAAATCATAAATAGCAGTTCGGCCATAATAACCAGAGAAACAATGCTTGCAACCAACTGCTAGCCATTGCCTGATAAATACAGAATTACTTCCAATATTAATCACTGTTTCATCCGTTTGCTGATTACGGCAATGAGGGCATAATTTCCTGACAAGTCGTTGGGCGATAATTAATTTGATACAAGACGCAGACATATAACCTGAAATACCCAGATTTTGTAGGCGAGATAATGTATCTACAGTTGAATTGGTGTGCAGTGTAGAAAGAACCAGATGACCCGTTTGTGCTGCTTTTACTGAAATTTCGGCTGTTTCACTATCACGTATTTCTCCTACCATAATAACATCTGGATCTTGTCGTAATAATGCTCGTAATACTTTGGCAAAATTGAGATCAATTTTACTGTTAATTTGTGTCTGATTAATACCATTGAGCGGGATTTCAACAGGGTCTTCTACACTGCAAATATTCTTTTTATTCTGATTCAGATATTGTAAACAGCTATATAAAGTTACGGTTTTTCCGCTACCTGTTGGGCCTGTCACTAAAATCATCCCTTGTGGTAATGCTAATTTTTGTCGTAGTTGATTTAATAACTGATCAGGGATACCTAACTGATCCAGTGACAGTTGCCGCATTGTATTTAATATTCTGAGTACAACTTTTTCTCCGTGTATTGTTGGTAAGGTGGCCATACGGATAGCATAGTTATGTTGTGCGTCATACCAATCAAATTGTCCATCTTGAGGTAAGCGTTTTTCGGCAATATTCAATTTCGCCATGATCTTAAGGCGTGCGGCAATGCTGGCATTCATTTGAGGAGATGGAGATGATAAGAGGTGTAATGCTCCATCAACTCGGATACGAATACGATAACCTTGTTGAAATGGTTCAAAATGAATATCAGATGCACGCCGTTGAATTGCAGTTAATAAAGTTTGATTAATAAGCTGAATGACTGGTACATCATTTTCATCTGCATTAATATCAGTCGTAGGTGGTAATAAAGGTGATTCTTCCTCTGGTAAATGACTTAGCGAAATGTTTTGGTGTAATATTGATTCAATTCGTGCCAGCGGCCAAATTTCTACATTAACGATACGCCCGGAAATAAAGCGTAATGCCGCTAATAGATCATCATTGGGTAATTCACTGCTAGCAATTGTTATCGTATTATCTTCTTTTTTTATCACAACAGATTGATGTCGCTGACAAATATCATGAATTTCTCTTTCCATCAATGTGTTTTCTGCTGCTGAAAGTGGATTCATTATTTTTTCCTGAGTCAATATATATTTATAAGGACGATAAATTAACTGTCTATTCTATTATACCCGTTATCTTTTAAGTTGTTTCTTTGTTGGCTGCACTCACTCACCCCGGTCTCAGAGTTATCTATGCTCCCGGGGATTCGCTCCCTTGCCGTCGCGATCCATCTTGAAATTCATTGGGTATACATCTATTTGGCTCTAGAATTTGAATATTTCCTGACAACGATTCTTTAATGATTTACTTGCAGATTCGCATTTATAAATCCATTTAATTGTATCTGTCTGTGGATTTTTCATTGGAATCAATATAACGTTAAGATCTTTAAGGCTCTGTTGTCCATTAATAGTAATTTCTCCCTCTTTAACTGAAATATTTCCAATATATCTGCTATTGTGACTATTAGGAATTGAAGTTGCTCCTGAATTACAGCCTTTAAAATCTTCAGTTTCAAAACTGCAAAGCTCTATACTTGATTTATAAGGTACAATAGCTTGTAACATATCTGTTAAAGCTGCTTTTTGAATATATCCCTGGTAACTGGGAATGCCAATGGCACTTAAGATGGAAATGATAGCAATAGCAACCATGATCTCCATTAAAGTAAATCCTTGTTGTTGTCTCATATTTTTCCTCCGTATTGTGGTATTGCGATATAGAGAATGAAGGAAAGAGAAAAAAATGAAACAAGATGTATGAAGGTTATGGAATTGACTCGAAAAAAGATTTCTTAATTGCAAGGTTTGCAAAAATATTTACGGTGGTGTTCGCAAATTTTCTAGCTACCCATTGCTAATTTACACCACCATCAATATCATTATTGTTAATTACTGAAAGCGCATTGAGAGATCTAATGCTTTAATATGTTTGGTGAGTGCTCCAACAGAAATGAAGTCAATACCTGTTTCAGCATAGCTGCGCAGGGTATTCAGGGTGATATTACCTGATACTTCTAAAGCGACTTTACCTGATGTAATAGCGACGGCTTCTTTCATCATTGGAATAGTAAAATTGTCCAGCATAATAATATCAACATTAGCTTTCAGAGCCAGGATCAACTCATCCAGAGTTTCTACTTCGACTTCAACAGGAACATCAGGGTGAGAATAACGAGCTTTATCTACTGCCTGTTTAATAGAGCCATTGGCAATAATATGGTTTTCTTTGATGAGGAAAGCGTCGAATAATCCAAGGCGGTGATTATTACCACCTCCGCAAAGTACGGCATATTTTAGGGCTGTGCGTAATCCCGGTAGCGTTTTACGCGTATCAAGTAATTGGGTTTTTAAACCGGTAAGAAGGCGAACATAATGACTGACTTCTGTTGCGACACCAGAGAGCGTCTGAATAAAGTTAAGAGCAGTGCGTTCGCCGGTCAGTAATACAGGTGCTGAGCCTTGTAATACACAGAGTTTTTGGTTGGCTATAATTGAATCGCCATCTTTTACCAGCCATTCAACGGAGGTTTGATCGCCCAATTGAGTGAAGACTTCTTTCAGCCATTGCTGACCACAGAAAATGCCATCTTCCCGAGTAATAATTATTGCGGTGGCTTGTTTATCTGCTGGAATTAACTGACCAGTAATGTCAGATGCTAAATCTGTGTTTCCGCCCAAATCTTCTTTTAAGGCAAGGGTGACACTGGCCGGAATGTCATTCTGCAAGCGTTTTATCAGAATAGCCCGGCGTTGATCTGCATCGTAATTTCGTGTCGTCATTGAAAAGCTCCATAAGTGATTGATAACAATATTGATGGTTTTAGCATGCTACCTTGTTGTGCAGTGAACGACTACTATCTTGGTTTTGTCATCAGATTTAAGGATGACAAAATGCGGTTATATAAGGGTTGGACTGATAGAGTTAGAAAGATTCTTTCACCTCATCGTGATTTGCGTCTTCGAGGTGAGCTACCATTACTGCTCGTTATTCATAAATGAGTTCACTTCAAGGGAAGTTTGATAGCCTTTACATTGAGCAGCTCTGTACTGGGACATGGAACGTAGAAGATGACGTTTTTTTCAAGGAAGTGGCAGGGTTGAGAGTTTCTGCTTATTGTTGTTACCCTATCCGTTGTGATAGTGAAATTGTCTGGCATATTCCATTTAGTAGGCGGTCATGGCATGCTGACATGTCCTGCTATATAGGGTGGGGAAAAGGATGGGAAAAGTGCAATGATTTCTCCATGGGATAGAACTGGAGGGGGCATATATTTAGTCACTTACCTGATACATATGAACCTTGTTGTGCTGACACAATGGATTATGCAGGCGTATTCGGATATGGATATATACCCAATGGATTTCAAGATGTATCGCGACGGCAAGGGAGCGAATCCCCGGGAGCATAGATAACTCTGTGACCGGGGTGAGTGAGTGCAGCCAACAAAGAGACAACTTGAAAGATAACGGATATATACCCAATGGATTTCAAGATGGATCGCGACGGCAAAGGAGTGAATCCCCGGGAGCATAGATAACTCTGTGACCGGGGTGTGTGAGTGCAGCCAACAAAGAGGCAACTTGAAAGATAACGGGTATATACCCAATGGATTTCAAGATGGATCGCGACGGCAAGGGAGCGAATCCCCGGGAGCATAGCCAACTATGTGACCGGGGTGAGTGAGTGCAGCCAACAAAGAGACAACTTGAAAGATAACGGGTATAAAAGAGCATATCACTGGCCGCCATGATATTGCTTCGGGAAGAAAGACAGATCTAGGACCTTATTTCGATTGGACACATTATCAGCAATTGTTGCAGGAGCAGAAAGAATGACCCTCTTTATACTGTTGTTAGTGCTGGCGTGGGAAAGGTTATTTAAATTAGGTGACCATTGGCAATTGGATCACCGTCTTGAACCAATTTTTACCAACATAAAGTCTTTTTCATTATGGAAAAGCTTATTGATGACATTAGCTGTGATGCTGCTTACATGGCTATTCATTGTAATACTTGATGATTTTATGTTTGGAATTCTTGAACTGATTTTATGGGTGTTCATTTGTTTGCTGTGTATAGGTGCGGGGCGTTTACGGCTTGATTATCGTGAATATTTTCGTGCTGTTCATCAGGATGACAGAGAGCAACGAAGAGAATATCTTGCTCGTCTTGTCGTCATTCATGGTTTGCCCTCTGATGCTAGTAAAGAAAATAAATTGCGAGAGATGCAGAATGCTCTTCTATGGATAAATTTTCGCTATTACTTGGCACCGATTTTTTGGTTAATCGTTGCCGGTAAATTAGGGCCGGTTGCTTTGATGGGATATTGTTTCTTAAGAGCTTATCAAGGCTGGTTAGCACAATATGGTACGCCGATTCAGCGTGCACAGTCTGGCGTTGATAGCCTGTTGCACTGGTTGGACTGGATTCCGGCTCGGTTGGCAGGTGTTGCTTATGCTTTGTTAGGGCATGGTGAGCGAGCTTTACCCGCGTGGGTTGCTTCTCTTAGTGATTTGAGAACGACGCAATATAAAGTAGTGTGTCAGCTTGCGCAGTTTTCATTAAGCCGTGAACCACATCTTGATTCAATTCAAACACCTGTTGCAGCGGTGATACTGGCGAAAAAGGTGACTTTTTCTATCATTGTAGTTGTTGCCTTACTGACAATTTATGGGGCATTGGTTTGAGTCGTTGGCTTAATGACTCTGACCAATTCGGGTTTTATTTATCCCGTGTATGGAATTGTTTGACTTACCTTTAGCTATTAGAGCCGGTTTATGCAGCGCCGACTGGCGCTGCAACAATCGCCGCAACAACTAAGCAGATGGTTGAACATCAGACCACACGGAAATAACCGCGACGGCTCTGGCTAGCCCTCCGGCGCCGTCAGTCTTCAACAGAACCGGTACCACAGACACTTGCGTTGATGCCGTATAGTTATCGTTCCCTTGTTTAAGGTATCTTGAGTTCTCTCCTTCACCTCGGTGGCCGGTACTGAGTGATAAGGGTTTGTTGGCCGCATCAGTAAACATGAAGGCGACATCCTCTATTGAAGAGGCTAGGGCATTCGGTTTCCCCGGCACAAATGGCCCATCGATCCGGTAGAGTAAGTGTGAATTTTGAAATACATCATCATCGCCGGAACAGGTGCTGCTTATCCCTATTTGTCTCGCTGATTCCAGTGTATCTCCCACCTGTTTACCTGCTCTTTTCACTGTTCCCCAATCCACCGATGACGGGGTAAGGACAACGGCACAGGTGGACGGTTTTTTAACGGATGAAAGGATGACTGTGGTCCACAGGGGGTTCAGCATGCCGTTAGAACCCGATATTGCCGCTGGAACCCAACTGATCGAGCCCACTGACAAATGACTTCCCCCCGGTTTCGCATTGAAATTGCCGTCACTGTCCGGGTAAATTGCCCCGGTTACCGAGCGGACACTGATGTCAACCAGACCGTTGGCATCCGGGACGCAGGGAATGTTAACGCTGGTATTCCCTTTGACCAGACTGGTTGATTGATAGGTATTGGGTGAACCATGCGTCTGGCAAGAGAGTGAAGATTGCCCAATATCAACCATAAAGTCACCAGCCTTTCCTACCCGGACGCTACTCGGTGACGACGAAGAGATCGATGAGCCTGTTCCCGATCCCACGGTGTAAGTCATCAGCTGCGTCCCGGCGGGGACGCGGCAGGTTGTCGACCAATCAAGAGGGCCACTGGTGGTATAACCCACTATTTCATCCCGTGAATAATCACGCTTATCTTTGTTGTTCGGCATCATGGCATAGCCGGTTACGGTAACATTGCTAACTTTATTCACCAGTTCAGTCTCGCAGTCCTGATAAATTTCTGCCGCTTGGAGTGGTAATGCGGTCAATAAAAAGAACAGTGACGCCCCCAGCCCCATGATGGTTGGGACGGGGTTTGCTGCATGACTGCCCCACAAACGTTCAGTGTCTAACATCCTTCTCTCTCCAAATTACTTATCTGTTTACATTGCTCTTTCGCTGCCGGGGCTAACCTCGCTTTTGGTGGTGTCCCGGACGTAAAAGCGATACCGGTGATATCTCATATGGGCACCCCGGTTAGGCTGCCCATATGAGGGTCACGCTTATAGACACACGGCATCGGCCTGCACCAGTTTCCCTGGGGTATCGGACGACACCTGATAACGGGTGGTACATTGTTGATCTGCCCCGTTTCCCCATTTAACTTTCACATGACCGGCGGACGGCATGCCGCTCAGATAAACTCGGCCGTTATCGCCTACAATGCCGTTGCCGACTTGGGTTGCGTTTCCTTCCAGCGTTGCGGTGGCGCCAAAGGGCACGGGTTTGCCATGATGTGTCAGGGTCAGTAGCAACTGGCTGCCCAGCCGAACCTGATAATTGGCCAGCGTCACTGCACCTTTGGTCGGGTAAACGTTGCGGCTAGTCTGGTCAATATCGACCCCTTCCGGCAGGGTGGACGGATCTAGGTTGATGGTGTTTTTGTGGTAGACCGATCCGCCTGGCAATACGGCGTAGCCACGCCAGTCGGTCTGTACGTTGCCGTTGCTAACCGTCACCCCTTTCGCTCCGGGCGCGCGGACTAATACCGCAGTATCTCCCAGCGAACGTGACAGCGTTATCCCGTAAGGATGGATTAGAAGGGCGCCGGACATGCCATAGGTGACGTGCCGGCTGTCTGCGTTGTCATTGTAACCCAGATTAACGCTCCCCTGACTGCCCTGATAACCCAGCGACAGGGTCCGGCTGTTTTGCTGGCCGTTGTGCCCCCAGCCTTGCTGGAGGTTATAACTCAGGCGGTTATCCCATAACATGCCACTGATGCCGGTCTGTTGAGAGAGGTTACCCTGCGAGTCGCGCGAGGCCGTATAGCGGGTGTAAACGCCCCGTAACGCCGACGATGATCCAAAGAGACTCAGCGGGATCTGCATATTGAATGATACCTGGCGGTTTTCCGGCCAGTGGCCTTCGCCCTTTATACGAGAAATGTTATAACTCAGGTTATAGCTGATCCCCATCAGCATCGCGTTGTAACCCAGACTTAGGTTGTTGTCGGTACGGCCATTCCAATAATTATTACGTGTCCCGGAGGCGTAAAGACTGCCCCAACGTCCCAGTGTCTGACGCAGGTTCACCTGCCAGGTGTTCTGACGCCGGTCAAGCGCCCACGGCACCTGATATTCATTCAGGCTGTACCCCATGCTGTTAGCATCACTGAAACTGTAGTAATGCTGAGTGGAATAGCGGTAGGCGGCCAGATCAATGCCGGTACCGGTACTGAGCAAGTTCTTGGAGTATTTCACGCGATAAGATTGGCCGAATTGCCCGCTTTCTTCCTGATCCTTGCGCCCCTGCAACTGTGCACGGGCCAGCGTCACATCCGCAGACAGCGCGCCGAATGCACCCAACGAAACCCCCGAACCTAATACACCCGATTGGTAGTTGCCGGCGAACAGTCCCCCGCCGTACAGGGTGATACTGTTGGGTAAACCATAGACCAATGTGCCCATAGCAAAGACCGGGGAACGGCTACCATCGGTAAGGTTGCCGCCATGATATTGACCGGTCGTCAATTCATATTTAATGCCTCCGGGACGTTGCATCACCGGCAGGGACGATGAGGCTATTGTAGAGACGCGGGTGCGGCCATTTTCCTCTTTGATAGTCACCGTCAGGTCGCCAGCACTCCCTGTGGTATAGAGGTCGGTGAAACGAAACGGCCCCGGCGCCACTGTGGTTTGATATACGATATTGCCATTCTGGGATACGGTCACCTGCGCATTGGAGTTTGCCACACCGGTTATCTCCGGGGCAAAACCGCGCTGACTGTCGGGTAACATGGCCTCCTCAGAGGCCAGTTTCATGCCACGAAATGGGATACTGTCAAAAATGTCGCCGCCGGTATAAGTTTCACCCGCCGTGAACTCACTGCGCAGTGCTGGTATGTCACGTTGCAGGTAGGTATTACTCACCTGCCATTGGGTCTGCGCGGATGGAGAAAAACGGGAGGCGCCCTCGTTGCGCTGGCGATTGTAACTGTAAGTTTGCGTGCTGCGCAGACGCCACGGCCCCAGATTCAATCCGTTACGAAAAGAGGCAAACAGATTACGAGAACGTGATCCTCCCCAGTTTCTCTGAACGTCATAACGCCCTTCCGAGCCGTTGACGGTGTAATTCATCAAAAAGGCCGGTATCCCGTTATCCCACAGTGACGGGTCAACCATCCCGGAATAATGGGGCTGCATGGCGACCTGTGGGACACTGAGATCCAGGCGCAAACGGGCGAAATC
The DNA here is from genome assembly GCF_001280945.1 of Photorhabdus heterorhabditis. Taxonomy (NCBI): domain Bacteria; kingdom Pseudomonadati; phylum Pseudomonadota; class Gammaproteobacteria; order Enterobacterales; family Morganellaceae; genus Photorhabdus; species Photorhabdus heterorhabditis. The sequence goes on from NZ_LJCS01000031.1 coordinate 38,763, forward strand.
CAGTGTTGAGCGGGCGTGCGGGATCTGTTTCGTCAGATCCGTGATGAGGCTGTCGTCCGCTTTACCCTGAAAAGCCGGTAATCTGCGGGTATTGACCCCATATTCTTCCAGTTGTGCGACGGTTAATACCGGTTGGAGATGGCCGTTAACCAGCCTAAATTCAATCTCTCGGTTGTCAACCTTATTCTGGTTCATGTAGACATCGACCAGATAGCGTCCCGGCGCGACATACCCCGCGTTTTCATACGCCGAGAGATCAACATGACTGTGTTCACCGTTAGCGCCCATCAGGAATGCGGGATTAAAGTATTCCCGCGCCGAAGCGGGCAAGGCCGTTGCCGTCAGTGAACACAGCAGACATATGTATACCGAACGGGGCCGGAAACCGCCCGGTTGACCGGGCGCACGTTGGTTACCCGTCCGCAGTGCAGACGGAAATAAAGTGTTTATTGCCATAGCTCATCTCTGCTTCTAATTAAGCTTATGCTGTTAATCTTGAGGTCACTCTGCCGGTACATTGTCCGCCGATGTGGCGGGTTTATAACGGGGTGTGGCGATCCTGACTGTCGCCGGGAAAACGCCAGACCAAGAGGTCCGGCGTCCCGGCGGTAAACGAATAGGTTTGTATGCCTTTCGGGGGTACCATCGTTTGGCGTGTGTGGTCATCCGCATGCTGTGTTCCTACTTTCAGGACAGAGAAGGTCAGAAAATAAGGTGTAGGATTTTCTACCCGCAACTGCGTTCCCTGAAGGGAAAATTTCACCTGTTTAGCCACCGTGGCGTTATCCCGAGCGGGGACTCCCTGAGGACGATAAAACAGCCGAATATTCATCTGTAAGGCGACTTGCACTTGCGGGTTCTTGCCAGTTTGGCGCTCAGGTGTGCTCGTGTCCGGTACGGCAACGCCGGGAATAGCCCGCAGCGAGACCACAAAGGCCGATTCCCGATCCGGCGGTAACTGCCCCCCAAGCTGGCGAATACGGAACAAAAATTTCCCGCCAGCTTCGACCCGTTTTAACGGCGGCAGGACAACAAAAGGAGGAGCTAGCCCGGTTTGGGTGTCAAAGCGCCCGGTATCGGGGTCCATCGGGCTGACAAAACCCTGTACCAGATAGCCCTGCGCCGTATGATTGGTCATACTAAGGGTCACTCCGCCCGGGCTGTCTTTGGCGACATACGATAACTGCATCGGGGAGAACGATAACCCCTGATTCTCCGCCGCCTGCGCTTTTAATAGGCCGCCTAGCAGCAGGGCAAGACAGAAGGGGTAAATCATTGATCCACCGTGTGCTCGCCCATTCCCGTTACTGACTCTCTTCATTTTCCACCTCTGGATAAAACAAGGGCGAATTTAACTCACCACTTTGGCGGTAAATAGGTTTGAAGCCCCGCCGTAATCATTAATCATCGACCAGCTCACCGATTTTTTGCCTTTCTGTCCGACATAGGTCACACAATCCTGCGGCGCTATCATGGAGGGATAGCGATTCAGATCGAGCGCCTGTCCGTCCAGCGTGAGGCTGTCCAGCGACAGGAAATACGGCGTGGGATTGCACGCCTTAATGCCATCCGGTTGCGACTGAAAGCGGAGCTGTCCGTACGCCTCTTCCGGCAACATCGGCAGGCCATGCGGTCGCCAGAAAAACTTAATTCGCATTCCCACGCTCATCGACGCCTGATCCCGAATGTGCTCATTCGCCATCTGATGGGAGGTGGGGATAGTATTTATCTGTACATACCCCAGCGATTCCCGATCCACCGGAAAGGGCGACAGATTAAAAGTCGGCAAAATACGCAGGCTGTTCTGACTATTGGCTTCCAGCCTGAACAGCGGCGGTGTCACCACAAACGCTGGTGCGGTTTTCTCCTGATTTTCAGTGATTCTCACCTGAACCAGCCACGCTTGAGGCGTGGTATTGACTACCGTTAGTGTCTGCGCCCGCTCCCCTTGGGTAAAAATCACCCGGGTTTTATTCAGGCTGATACCGGCTGCCTGACAGGGTACTGTGCCGGTCATGCTCAGCCCCAGCCCCAGCCAGAACAACAGTGACATCAGTCTGTATCGCGTTGTGCGTACCCGACCTGTTTCCACAACGCCTCCTGAAACCTGTTACCTGAGAGACACTCAGTGATAGTTAAATTGAAATTGAATATGCGCGGTCAGTTCACCGGGGGTGGGTACAGCCGTGCCGGATTCATGTCGCATATCCATCTGGAAGGTGATTTGACTGTCTTTAACAGCGTTACCCGGTGACGCTAAATCCACATAATCGCCATTTTTCAGGTAGCTCCCCAGCTCGCCTCCCGGTGATTGATAGCGCAGGCCAAATCCCACATTTCCCGCCACAGTGGAAGCCTTATCCCGAAATAACGTCGGGTGGTTTTCCGGCGTGGGGCCGGCTATTTTAATGGCCGGGGTACGGCCCGCTCTGGCTGATCCCGCACAGCCTGACAACGCCAGCGTAATAGGCTTGTTGTCTGCCGCTTCGATATGTTCCGCACTACGCTGTACTTCATTAAGCGGTATGGATGAAAACTCGACATGGGATGTCTGTACATTGAGTTCACAGGTTGGCTGTTCCAGCGTTAATGCCAGCGTCAGTTCTGCCGTGTTTGAACTTGCTCCTCCGGGCAGGGAGGCAGTACAAAGCAGACTGGCCAGTGTTGTCCGTCTGATAAGAGACCACGATTTTCGCATTACGGTATCTCCCCTTGATAGGATGATTTTCCGCCGAGGTCATTAATCACCGTCCAGCTGACTTTGGCCGGGTAATGTATCCCTTTGAGGGAGAAAAACAGAACCGAGAACGGAGAGACCATGTCCTCTTTCTGCTGCTGCGTCATCAGTTCCTGTCCGCCCACTTTCAGGGAGGTGAAGGTAATGTAATAAGGTGACGGATTCGTGATCGTTATCCCTGAGACTGTCGGTTTGAAGCGTAGTGAACCAAATCCTTGCTCTGGCAAAACCGGCAACCCTGACGGGCGATACATCAGCTTAATTGTGTTGGCCGTAGCAATTTGTACGCCCCCGGTGACCTGCTTACCGGAGGGATTGTCAGGTTTGAGGCTTAACGGGATGGCCTGCGCGGTAAACCAGAATAGGGATTCCCGGTCGGCTGGCAGGGGCTGGCCGGTTTTGATAATGCGAACCTGATTCTGGCCGCCGGGTTCCATGAGAAACAGGGGCGGCGTTACGAGAAATGGAGCGGTTTTATCCCCCTTAGGGGTGGTACTGACTGTCATCTGCATCAGATAAACGGCCTCTTGACTGCTATTGCGCACCGAGGTTGCCGCCGCATGGCTGTCAGCCGGGTAGATAATGCGGGTAGTATCAATACTCACTCCCCCAGCCCCTGTGGCAGTGACCGATGAGCCTAGCAGACCGGCCACTATTATCGTTGTCATCAATCTTTTCACTGAGTCACCTGAAAATATCTGTTTTGGTATTGCGTAAGTAAGAATTGGACCTCCCTGTCCAATTCCACTGCTATGTGTTCTTGGTGCCTAATGGCGTTGATTAGCTATAAATTTGATTATCGAGTAACAAGTTGAAAAGTCAGTGGTGCACTGACACTATCCCCAGATTTAAGAGTTTTAGGGTCCTTGGCAACCAGCCCCACGCTAAAGGTTTTGGTAGCAGTTGCCTTTGCATCACCTGTGTTAGCAAAGTTAATCTTACTGTTGTTTGCCAGAAGCACTGTTTTACTCTTTTCCACCAGACCTACTGCCAGGCTACCGACAGCGGCACCAGAATCACCAAAATATCCATTCCCATCTAAGGTCTGTGTTCCCGTAATGTTCAAATCAATGTTTTGCTTCATCTTGCCGCCTGCGTCGATTTCAGCATCACAGCCTTCTAGTGAAATAGTGAAATCCTTAGACGCGACTAAAGTGTCTGCTTTAGTAAATTGGCTTTTTACAATATGACCCAGATCGATGCTGGGATTGCTAATGTCGAGTGTACAAGTCGGCGCTCCTACAGAACCTGACACGACCATTGACGCACTTTTACCAATATCAGCAGCATGTGCCATCCCCATCCCCATCCCCATCCCCATACTCAAGAGTACTGAGGCTAGTACGCTGGTTTTCAAAATTTGCTTTTTCATTTCATCTATTCCTTATCTATATCTACTTAATACATTTTGTCTAAAACAACACCATGACAGATTAAACAGCTGGGCCGCCAAGGCGGTGCGTTTACTGGTCATTTAGAGTTATTTTGTTCGGTTGTTAACTTAATGAAATATATCAATAAAAATATTAACCAAATGAAACTACTTACGGCTTATACCATTTGGTTTGAGGAATTTTGCCTTTAGGATGAGAAAATGAATATTAAATCGCTCAATAAATGATCTCTTAACAAGCCGTAATATCCGTAATGCAAGAAATAATTTCTATTTGAAATCAAAAAATTAAGTAATTTTTTACAAAAAAACACAAAAAATATCTTTTAAGTGATGAAATTTTCCGTATACTGCCCCGGCGGTTGAAGATAACCGAACAAAATAACTCTAAATGTTCGGTTTTTTACCTCACATCAAAAACTGACTTCATCGAAAACAACCTCGCCGCTTTAGACAGTACTTTCCCTACATTTATGTCTCTCTGGTATTGTCCAAAAACCAAGTTCTCTGAACGTTCCAAAAAAATGTATTAATCACGCTTATAAATTTTTCGTATTTAGGGGGGATTGACTAAGCCTGATATTAGGTTTGTTTTAAGATCATCTTCCATGCACTCGGTATTGAAATTGACTGGCGTTGTTCAGATACGCTGCGCTTTGAAAAGGTGCCCGGTGTAAACGGCACTGTGTCTGTTATTTAATCTTCACAACAAACTATCGCTGTAAGCTATGTGATGCGGGATGATAAATAATCACTAGCGGCATTTACTGCTGTGGCGGATAAGCCGCTTTGGGAGGGAAGGTCTGCATACTCAGGTAAATGATTACTTTTTCCTTTTTATCAATAAATTAATGACAGTTTTCAATGATTATCACTATGATTTATCTATTATGTTGAATCGTGTTCTGTCTATTTAGTGATAAAAAATTATTGTCATACGATAACTTTTAAAGTAATTTAACGACAGTTTAGTTGAGCATGTAATGGAATGACAGTAAGATGTGTGATAAACAGGAGTTTGTAACTAATCCCAGGATCAGGCTACTCAGCTTTCTGGCTATTATTATTGCTTCCGTTATGGCAATTGCTGATATGGGGTTCCATATCGTTTCTTGGTCGTTATGGCATGATACCACTCGTCAGGCCGTCCTTCAGGCATATAGTGATCTTATGCCCGCATTGATTGAAAAGGGATTTAAGCAGTCTTTATTAAGTCAGATACTTTACATATCGCTGGATACGATACCACGAATCATATCAACCGCTTCTTATCTATTAATCGGAATTCTATTTTTCCGGTTTGCTAAAGGTGAAATATGGAGTGATCGTAATATCTTTGGTTCATTTATTATTGGTTTCCTGATGATTTTAGAACAACTTCTTTATCCAGTGATTGATACATTACAGGGAATGGCCTTATCTATAGATTTAGGAAAAGGACAACGGGTATTTAGTTTCTCGCTTGGTGTTAATTCAGAGTCTCTGTTTATTATTATGTTTGGTGTATTCCTCCTGATATTTAGCTTAATTATGCGTGAGTCTAAGAAGATAAGCGATGAGCAACGTTATTTTATCTGAGAATCATCATGAGTATTATAATAAGATTGGATGTAATCTTAGCAAAAAGGAAAGTAAAGTCTAAAGAGTTAGCTGCAATTATCGGTATTACTGAGCAAAATTTATCATTGCTGAAAAATGGTAAAATAAAAGGTATTCGTATTGATACATTAGAAAAGATTTGTAAATATTTGCAATGCCAACCTGGAGATATACTAGAGTATGTGGAAGATCAAGAGGATAACAGCTGATAAAATTACTGTGTGTCTTTTGATATCTTGTTAGAGATGGAACTTAACATTAATTAACTCATTTTAATTGCATGAAAATATCACTTATTTCATGTTTTTTATCTGGCTTGTTATTCCTGGGTGTCAATGGAGCATTAATAAAAAAGGTTTCTCCCTGTGATGAAGGGATGTTTTTTTCCATGGGGAGATATTGTTCTGATATTCCATGGGGTGCCAGAAAGATAAAATGCATATGTAGATATTATTTAATAGACCGTAAGAAATAGTCTTTATTTATACATGGTTCTTATTTATATTAATTTTTTTAACTTATACAGCAATTCAAGGATATTAACAATGAATAAATTGTTCATCATTTCATTATTAGTCTTTATTATTACCGGATGTTCCGGGCCAACGCTTAATAGTAGTTATGTTTCAGCATGTGGTTATTATGAATGTAATGTTAAGGATATAATTTCAGGTGCCAAAATTAAAGTAAATACTAAGAATTCCCCCCCTAATTTTGATGAACACACACCAATCCAGGATAGACAAGTTATCCAATCAGGTGAATGGCCAGCTTTTGAAAAAGAAAGTTATAGTGTTGGAATGTCCATTGGTTTTTAATTTTATTAGTTATTTTATTTGTTTGTAGGAATTTTTGTATGAATTTTACAAAAAGAATAGTTGTTATCCTTTTATCTATTTTATTTACTTTATTAAGTGGTTGTACGTCTTGGGAAAAACCGGGATCAACTCAGTTTGATAGAGACAGAGATTATTCTGAATGTAAGGAGCAGGGTTATTTTCGCTTTCCACCAGACTGGGACAGCAAAGTTGTTCATTCTTTTGAGACGAAACATTTCCCTTGTGAAGATAAGGACGGGAAAAAAGACAAATCTTGCGGGCATTATATCACTGTGCCAAAAGCGGAAGTTGAACGCTGGGATAAGAATGAATCTGCAAGGCGTTGGGTGATTTCTTCCTGTATGTATGAAAAAGGGTGGCATGAAGAAACACGTTATTGGTTTTAGTGGCGCGCATTTTTTTCCACCGACAGCAGTTCTATGGAGCTGTTGCTGGTGGTTCCTCACATATTTGTAATTATTCCTTTCTAATCGCCGTTTTTAGCCACTCGGTTTTCCTGATTTGAGATACATTTATAACCTAATGAGATAATAGCTGTGTTTGAAGTTAATAATAGATGATTAAATATTTATAATGTTAGCATGAATATTCTATTATTTTATTGCTGTAACGATTCAATATGTCTATTTATACCTTTAAAAAAGGTTAAGTTAAATATTGTTGTAGCGAGTTTTTTAGCCTGTTGGTTATCAAATTTTACTAATTTTTAAAAAAAATTGTTAAAATTTGCAGGTTTTTATGATTTAGCACAAGGTCTTTATGGACAGTTGGTGAATACTTTGTTACTTTTAGGGACCTGTGGTTTAAATTGGTATTACCAATTGACTCCGGCATAGGCCGAAACAATGTTTACCCATTAATTGCCTATCTTGATAGTAGGAAGTATTGATGCAGGCAGTTTGAACATGGACAGCACACAAAACCCGGAGCATATAAAACTGGAGTATGCAAAAATAGTGTGTGAGGATGACTCGCTTCATTCATCCTTCGGGTCGCATTAAAATGCATTCAAAAGTGAGTGTTTTTGTGTGAGTTCCATCCTAGGTTCAAATTTGACAAATAAAATAGCCTAATGAGATAGGTTCTAACTGGCTTATAGTAAATATGGCTTATAGCAAAATCCGCCAACCAAAATTATCAGATGTCATTGAGCAGCGTCTTGAGCATCTCATCCTTGAAGGGTCTTTGCGTCCAGGAGAGAAGTTGCCACCTGAACGTGAGTTGGCGAAACAATTTGATGTGTCACGGCCTTCATTGCGCGAAGCTATTCAGCGGTTGGAAGCTAAAGGCTTTCTCTTTCGCCGTCAAGGTGGTGGAACATTTGTTCAGAATAATCTCTGGCAAAGTTTCAGCGATCCATTGGCACAATTGTTGGCAGGCCATCCAGAATCTCAGTTTGATCTCCTTGAAACTCGCCATGCTTTGGAAGGTATTGCAGCCTATTACGCAGCATTGCGTGGGACTGACGAAGATTTTGAGCGTATTAGGGGACATCACCTTGTTATTCAACAAGCTCAGCAAAGTGGTGATGTCAATGCTGAATCTGATGCTGTTCTGCAATATCAACTCGTTGTCACTGAAGCTGCCCATAATGTGGTTCTCCTTCATTTATTGCGTTGTATGGCACCTATGCTGGAACAAAATATCCGGCAGAATTTTGAGTTTCTTTATACCCGTAGAGAAATGCTGATGGCTGTCAGTGATCATCGGGCAAAAATTTTTGAAGCTATAATGGCAAGACAACCGGAGAAAGCCCGCGAAGCTTCCCATCGCCATTTAGCTTTTATTGAAGATGTTTTATTGGATCTCAGCCGTGAGCATACCCGCTGCGAGCGATCATTACGGCGTCTCCAACAACATCCACAATAAAATTAGCTGTGCAGATCCTGAAGTTTGCTGCGTCTGCATGGCTAGTCGAGTCCCTTGACTGAGGGCGCTAGCGGCAACAACAGTGAGGGCCTATCTTCCGGTCATGACCGGGTGAACGTCAAAGGTATGACCGGAAGATAGGCTCCAAATAACCATTAGAAACAGATAACAGATAAGGAATACACCATGTCAGACATTTTGAAAAATGACGTGGACCCGATCGAAACTCGCGACTGGTTACAGGCGATCGAATCGGTCATCCGTGAAGAGGGTGTTGATCGTGCCCAGTTCTTGATTGATCAGGTACTGAACGAAGCACGTAAAGGTGGCGTGAATGTTGCGGCTGGTGCTGCTAACCGCGATTATATCAATACCATTGCTGTTGAGGATGAGCCTGCTTACCCTGGCAATCTGGATTTGGAGCGCCGTATTCGCTCTGCTATTCGTTGGAATGCTGTGATGACTGTTTTACGGGCATCCAAAAAAGATCTGGAATTAGGTGGTCACATGGCTTCATTCCAGTCTTCAGCAACCATGTATGAAGTTTGTTTTAACCACTTCTTCCGTGCCCGCAATGAAAATGATGGCGGTGACTTGGTTTATTTCCAGGGCCACATTTCGCCGGGCGTTTATGCTCGTGCTTTCCTTGAAGGTCGTCTGACTGAAGAGCAAATGAATAATTTCCGTCAGGAAATTGATGGTAACGGCCTGTCTTCTTACCCGCATCCAAAATTGATGCCTGAATTCTGGCAGTTCCCAACTGTTTCAATGGGACTGGGGCCAATCGGTGCTATTTATCAGGCTAAGTTCCTGAAATATTTGGAACACCGTGGTTTGAAAGATACATCCAAACAAACCGTTTACGCATTCTTGGGTGACGGAGAGATGGATGAGCCAGAATCTAAAGGTGCGATCACGATCGCAACTCGTGAGAAACTGGATAACCTAGTATTTGTTATCAACTGTAACCTGCAACGTCTGGACGGGCCAGTTACGGGTAATGGTAAAATCGTTAACGAGCTGGAAGGTATTTTCAGTGGTGCAGGTTGGCAGGTTATTAAAGTTCTTTGGGGTGAGCGTTGGGATGAACTGCTGCGTAAAGATACCAGCGGTAAATTGATCCAACTGATGAACGAAACACTGGACGGTGATTACCAGACGTTCAAATCCAAAGATGGTGCTTATGTCCGTCAGCATTTCTTCGGTCGTTACCCAGAAACGACAGAATTAGTCAAAGACATGACTGATGACCAGATTTGGGCATTGAACCGTGGTGGTCACGATCCGAAGAAAGTATTTGCTGCACTGAAAAAAGCGCAGGAAACTACCGGTAAACCAACCGTCATCTTGGCTCAGACTGTCAAAGGTTACGGTATGGGTGATACTGCGGAAGGTAAAAATATCGCTCATCAGGTTAAGAAAATGAATATGGAAGGGGTTCGTCATTTCCGTAATCGTTTCAATGTACCTGTTGCAGATGACCAAATCGAAAATCTGCCGTATGTGACTTTCGATAAAGATTCTGAAGAGTACAAATATTTGCATGAGCGTCGCGCGGCATTGGGTGGTTATCTGCCAAGCCGTCGTACTCATTTTGAAGAGAAGCTGGAACTGCCAACACTGGAAGATTTTGGTGCGTTGCTAGAAGAACAAAACAAAGAAATTTCTACCACTATCGCTTTTGTTCGTGCTTTGAACGTGATGTTGAAGAACAAATCAATCAAAGATCGTCTGGTGCCAATCATTGCTGATGAAGCGCGTACTTTTGGTATGGAAGGTCTGTTCCGTCAGATCGGCATCTACAGCCCTAACGGCCAGCAGTATACCCCGCAGGACCGTGAGCAGGTTGCTTACTATAAAGAAGATGCGAAAGGCCAGATCCTGCAAGAAGGCATCAATGAGCTAGGTGCCGGTTCATCATGGCTGGCGGCGGCAACGTCTTACAGCACTAACAACTTGCCGATGATTCCGTTCTACATTTACTACTCTATGTTCGGGTTCCAGCGTATTGGTGATCTGTGCTGGGCAGCAGGTGACCAACAGGCGCGTGGCTTCTTGATTGGCGGTACTTCAGGTCGTACCACACTGAACGGTGAAGGTTTGCAACACGAAGATGGTCACAGCCATATTCAGTCTCTGACTATTCCTAACTGTATCTCTTATGATCCAGCATTTGCTTATGAAGTTGCTGTGATTATGCATGATGGCCTGGAGCGTATGTATGGTGAGAAACAAGAAAACATTTACTACTACATCACCACGCTGAACGAAAACTACCATATGCCAGCAATGCCACAAGGCGCAGAAGAAGGTATCCGTAAAGGTATCTACAAACTGGAAAGTCTGGAAGGTAGCAAAGGTAAAGTTCAGTTGTTAGGTTCTGGCTCTATCTTGCGTCATGTTCGCGAAGCTGCGCAGATTCTGGCTAACGATTATGGTGTGGGTTCTGATGTATACAGCGTAACTTCATTCACTGAACTGGCGCGTGATGGTCAGGATTGTGAGCGCTGGAATATGTTGCATCCAACAGAAACTCCACGCGTACCTTATGTTGCTCAGATTATGAATGAAGCACCAGCAGTTGCTTCTACTGACTATATGAAACTGTTCGCAGAACAAATTCGTAACTTCATCCCGGCAAGCGAATTCCGCGTATTAGGTACTGACGGTTTCGGTCGTTCCGACAGCCGTGAAAACTTGCGTCATCACTTTGAAGTTGATGCTTCCTACGTGGTAATTGCTGCTCTGGGTGAATTGGCTAAACGCGGCGAAATCGACGTGAATGTTGTGGAAGAAGCGATTAATAAATACAACATTAACCCAGAGAAAGTTAACCCGCGTCTGGCATAAGAGGTAAAGAACCAATGGCTATCGAAATTAAGGTACCGGATATCGGTGCAGATGAAGTTGAAGTCACCGAAATCATGGTGAAAGTTGGCGATACAGTGGAAGCTGAACAATCGCTAATCACAGTGGAAGGTGATAAGGCTTCGATGGAAGTCCCGTCTCCTCAAGCGGGTGTTGTTAAAGAGATCAAAGTTGCAGTTGGTAATAAAGTTGAAACTGGCAAACTGATTATGATTTTTGATTCGGCTGATGGTGCTGTAGAAGCAGCACCAGCTGAAGAATCGGCAGCTATGACACTGTCCTCTCGTATGGCAGAGCCGGAGTCAGTGGTTTCTGCGGCCATGGATGTTCATGTACCGGATATCGGCGGTGATGAAGTTGAAGTGACCGAAGTGATGGTTCAAGTAGGCGACACGGTTACAGCGGAGCAGTCACTGATCACCGTAGAAGGTGATAAAGCTTCGATGGAAGTGCCTGCACCATTCGCCGGTATCGTTAAAGACATTAAAATCAAGGTCGGTGATAAAGTAAAAACCGATTCTATGATCATGGTATTTGAAGTCGTGGGAGCAGCGCCTGCACCTGTGGCTTCTGCGCCAGCGGCTGAACCAGAGAAAGTGGTGCCAGTTATAGAGAGCAGAAGTTTCGTAGAAGAAGATAAAAACGACTTCACTGAAAATAATGCTTATGTTCACGCAACACCGGTAATCCGTCGTTTGGCTCGTGAATTTGGTGTTAACCTGGCTAAAGTGAAAGGTACGGGTCGTAAAGGCCGTATTCTGCGTGAAGACGTTCAGGCTTACGTGAAAGACGCGGTTAAGCGTGCCGAATCCGCCCCTGCATCAGCTGGTGGTGGTCTGCCGGGTATGTTGCCTTGGCCGAAAGTTGATTTTAGCAAGTTTGGTGAAATCGAAGAGGTTGAACTGGGTCGTATCCAGAAAATTTCTGGTGCTAACCTGAGCCGTAACTGGGTGATGATCCCGCATGTTACGCAGTTCGATGAAACGGATATCACTGAAGTTGAAAACTTCCGTAAACAACAGAATCAGGAAGCTGAAAAGAAACAGCTTGGTGTGAAGATCACCCCACTGGTGTTCATCCTGAAAGCGGTAGCAAAAGCGTTGGAAGAGATGCCGCGTTTTAACAGTTCTATCTCGGAAGATGGTCAGAAACTGACGCTGAAAAAATACATCAACATTGGTGTAGCAGTTGATACACCTAATGGCCTAGTGGTTCCAGTGTTCCGTGACGTTAATAAGAAAGGCATCATCGAATTGTCCCGCGAGTTGACTGAGATGTCTAAGAAAGCGCGTTCCGGCAAACTGACTGCATCTGATATGCAGGGTGGATGCTTCACTATCTCAAGTCTGGGTGGTATTGGTGGTACTGCATTTACGCCAATCGTCAATGCGCCGGAAGTGGCTATTTTGGGTGTATCTCGCTCGTCGATGAAGCCTGTTTGGAATGGTAAAGAATTTGTACCACGCCTGATGCTGCCTCTGTCACTTTCCTTCGATCATCGTGTGATCGATGGTGCTGATGGTGCACGTTTCATTACATTTATTAATCATGCAATGAGCGATATCCGCCGTCTGGTGATGTAATCTTAAAGGCCGGCCATATGCCGGCCTGATTGTTATTGCTGTGGCAGGGTAGCTTGCATCTGGTTGGTTTGTTGCGAGTTCTGTCACGTTAACGCGCTTTTCAGGTTATTAACAATTCTGTAAACTGCTCGCGGTATGTAGGTCCCGGTGGAATATATCGTTTTTTGGCGTCTGACCCGCCGGACAAACAATTAAGAGGTCATGATGAGTACTGAAATTAAAACCCAGGTTGTGGTGCTTGGGGCAGGCCCAGCAGGGTATTCTGCTGCTTTTCGTTGCGCGGATTTAGGTTTGGAAACCGTCCTGGTGGAACGTTACTCTACCTTAGGTGGTGTTTGTCTTAACGTTGGTTGTATCCCTTCTAAGGCATTGCTTCACGTAGCAAAAGTTATTGAAGAAGCTAAAGCTTTGGCAAATCACGGTATCGTTTTTGGTGAGCCAAAGACTGATATTGAAAAAGTCCGTGTTTGGAAAGAAAAAGTTATCAATCAGCTGACCGGTGGTCTGGCTGGTATGGCTAAAGGCCGCAAAGTTAAAGTTGTCAATGGCATTGGTAAATTTACGGGTGCTAACACATTGGTTGTTGAAGGTGAAGGTGGCGCAACAACGATTAATTTTGATAACGCCATTATTGCCGCTGGCTCCCGTCCTATCCAATTGCCATTCATCCCTCATGATGATCCTCGCGTATGGGATTCTACAGATGCACTGGCTCTGACAACGGTTCCTGGGCGTCTACTGGTGATGGGCGGTGGTATTATCGGTCTGGAAATGGGAACCGTTTACCACGCTTTGGGTTCTCAGATCGATGTTGTTGAAATGTTGGATCAGGTTATTCCTGCGGCTGATAAAGATGTGGTGAAAGTATTTACCAAACGTATCAGCAAGCAATTCAATCTGATGCTGGAAACGAAAGTGACTGTAGTAGAAGCCAAAGAAGATGGTATCTACGTCACGATGGAAGGCAAAAACGCACCGGCAGAACCACAGCGTTATGACGCGGTTCTGGTTGCTATTGGCCGTGTACCTAACGGTAAAATGCTGGATGCGGGTAAAGCGGGTGTTGAAGTTGATGACCGTGGCTTTATCCATGTTGATAAGCAAATGCGTACTAATGTACCGCACATCTTTGCGATTGGTGACATTGTTGGTCAACCAATGCTGGCTCATAAAGGTGTTCACGAAGGACACGTTGCGGCTGAAGTTATTTCCGGTAAGAAACACTACTTTGATCCAAAAGTTATTCCATCCATTGCTTACACTGAACCAGAAGTTGCATGGGTTGGCTTGACGGAGAAAGAAGCGAAAGAGAAAGGCATCAGCTATGAAACAGCAACCTTCCCATGGGCTGCTTCTGGTCGTGCAATCGCCTCTGATTGTGCTGATGGTATGACCAAACTGATTTTCGATAAAGAAAGTAACCGTATTATCGGTGGTGCTATTGTGGGTACTAACGGTGGTGAACTACTAGGTGAAATCGGTCTGGCAATTGAAATGGGTTGTGATGCAGAAGATATCGCGTTGACTATCCACGCTCATCCAACGCTGCATGAATCTGTTGGTCTGGCGGCTGAAATCTTTGAAGGTAGTATTACTGATTTGCCAAATGCTAAAGCGAAGAAAAAGAAATAATTTCTTAAATCGACCGATGTAATTTGACGAGGCGGCTTTCATTTATGGGAGCCGTTTTTTTATATGTGCGCCGGGCATGGCGCGTAGCGCCGTGACAGGCGCTGTTCTTTAGCTGTGGTGGCCAAAGAGCGACTAAGAGGTGAAAGTCCTCCACACACCCGGTGAGGGGAAGTGTTAGCTGAACGGC
>NZ_LJCS01000032.1:0-52848 GCF_001280945.1 Photorhabdus heterorhabditis
TATACCCTATGGATTTCAAGATGCATCGCGGCAGCAAGAGAACGCATCCCCAGGAGCATAGATAACTATGTGACTGGGGTAAGTGAACGCAGCCAACAAAGAAGCAACTTGAAAGATGACGGGTATATAATTAAAATTCCCTAACAATTTTAATAGCCTTATATGATGCTAAACATCTGGAAGGATAGTTTGTTATTTTATTTCACAAAATAGAGATGTGATTCTCCAGATAAATATATTTTCCATCCACTTTAGCCCCAACAGTGCAATGATGCCTGCTAATACTATCGGCATCTATGTTATAGTAGGTGATATTTCCACTATTTCCGCGTCTGGTTCCCTATGATATTTGGGGAGCTGGCAGAGTAAAATTAGTAAAAATGTACGAAAGTAAAGAAATTGAAAAGAACGGAGAAACCAATATTTCCAATAAGTTATGGCAAGGCCGGTTCTCCGTCGCCCCGATGCTGGATTGGACAGATCGTCACTGCCGTTATTTCCATCGTTTGTTGAGTAAACAAACTCTGTTGTATACCGAAATGGTAACAACGGGGGCGATTATTCATGGCAAAGGCAATTATCTGGCATATAGTGAAGAAGAGCATCCGGTGGCATTGCAACTGGGTGGCAGTGATCCGCAGGCATTGGCTCATTGTGCGAAAATTGCTCAGGAGCACGGCTATGATGAAATTAACCTGAATGTGGGTTGTCCTTCTGATCGGGTACAAAATGGTCGCTTTGGTGCTTGCTTGATGGCAGAAGCTAAACGGGTTGCTGATTGTGTCAAGGCAATGCAAGATGTGGTCAGTGTGCCGGTGACTGTTAAAACCCGTATTGGTATTGATGAACAGGACAGCTATGAATTCCTGTGTGATTTTATTGATACCGTTGTGCAGCATAGTGGTTGCAATATATTTACCATTCATGCCCGCAAAGCCTGGCTTTCTGGTCTGAGTCCAAAAGAAAACCGTGAGATTCCACCGCTGGATTATCCGCGAGTTTATCAATTGAAAAAGGATTTTCCTCAATTAACGATTGCTATTAATGGCGGTATTAAATCGCTGGAAGAAGCGAAACAGCATTTGCAACATGTGGATGGTGTTATGGTTGGGCGTGAGGCGTACCAGAATCCGGCTATTTTGGCACAGGTTGATCATGAATTATTTGATGCTGCAATTCCGGTAGTTGATACCGTTGCGGTAGTCAAAGCGCTTTATCCTTATATAGAGCGAGAACTTTCACAAGGGACATATTTAGGTCATATTACTCGCCATATTTTGGGTATTTTTCAGGGGATTCCGGGGGCGCGTCAGTGGCGTCGTCATCTTAGTGAGAATGCCCACAAACCGGGGGCAAATATTTCTGTTGTGGAGCAGGCGTTAGCTATGGTGACTGAGCGGATGTAATATCCGTTCATTTTACCGTTAAGTTACAGTTATATGTGGGACTTAAGTATTAAAATATTGATAGATATCGCATGATTTTTTGCCGTGCTTTAATCTGCTTTTCCGGATTAGCTTCCCATTATCGGGCAAAAACAGATATCCATATATTTTTGTGAAACTGCTCGAATAAATTAATTTTGCCATATTGGAATTTGGAAAACTGTTCCGGGTAATAATATCCCAGTTTACGTGATTCTTGCTGATAGTAAGTACATAGCAACTGGCTTGTTAGGTATTATTCAGCACGAAATGTATTAATATTAGGCATTTCTATTTTTTTGATAATGATATATTATGATTATTAACGGTAGACAAGGACTAAGATACCCAGAAGTTATTGATTGCTTAATGGATACTAAATAAATATCTAATAGTAAGGTAAGTAACTAATGATAGCTTGTAAAGAAGAGACGTTATTCAAGATGAAACTTTTATGTTTGGATAACATTAGAATACAAACATAAGAGCACTGGTGTGGTAAAACCACTAGGCTGTTACACCAGAACGAAAAATTACCCTTTTGGAGGCTAGATGTTTATGGATAGTTTAAGATATGAAAAATTCAGCTATTTCAATCATAATGACATTTTTTTCGACTCATTAAAAGAAAGTTATATTGAATTTCCAGATTGGTTAAATAAGAAAGCTAGAAATAATGAATCAGCTTATGTATTGTATGATACTACTGGTAAAATAGAAGGGTTTCTTTATTTAAAACTTGAGAATAATGTTTCAGATGTTGATCCTCCTTTACCTGGTAATACTCATCTTAAAATAGGTACATTTAAATTTGAATCAAAAGGGACATTGCGTGGACAGCGTTTTATAAAGAAGGTATTCGATACAGCAATAGTGATGGAAGTTGATAATATCTATGTGACTGTTTTTGAAAAACATGATTACCTTATTCGCTTATTTGAAAAATATGGTTTCTATAAGCATGGCGAAAAACGTACAGATAATGGTATAGAGTTTGTATATGTTAGAGACTTAACATTGACAAATGGTGATATTCTTCTTGACTATCCGTTGATAGTTAATAAAGAAAAAAATAAATATTTATTATCAATATATCCAGAATTTCATACACGCCTTTTCCCTGACTCGCGGCTTTTCACTGAGTCACCTGATATTGTTCGGGATGTTTCACATACCAATAGTATTCATAAAATATATATATGTGCAATGAAAGATGTCCTTCATATGAAGAGAGGGGATATCATTGTTATATATAGAACGACTGATAAACAAGGGGCAGCACGATATAGATCTGTGATTAGTTCACTTTGCGTTGTTGAAGAAGTCAGGTGTATTAATGAGTTCTCAACGCTAGGAAGTTATATTGATTATTGTAGTAAATTTAGTGTCTTTAGTGAAAATGAATTAATTGAAAAATATAGAATAAGAAAGTACCCATACATAATAAGATTTACTTATAATATGGCTTTACCCAAAAGGATTATTCGTGATAGACTCATTAACGAAGTCGGTTTAAATAATGGTGATTATTGGGGTGTAATGAAATTAACCAATGATCAATTTAATAAAATTATCAAACTGAGTGAAGTGAATGAAAGTTTTATTATCAATTAAGCCAGAATATGTTGATAGAATACTTGATGGCTCAAAGAAATTTGAATTTAGGAAAGTTGCTTTTAAGAATAATCAAGTTCAATCCGTTGTTATATATGCAACTATGCCGATAGGAATGATTGTCGGTGAGTTTGAAATTAAAGAGATCATTTCTAACTCTCCTTCCGTTGTATGGGAAATGACTCATAAATTTGCAGGTACAACGAAGGATTTTTTTGATAGTTATTTTGAGGGAAGAGAAAAGGCTGTCGCAATTAGTATTGGTAATGTTAAAAAATACGATAAGCCTTTGCCTTTAAATATGCTTGGTCAAGGGGTAACAGCGCCTCAATCTTATCGTTACTTATCTGCATGAGGTACGTCCTACCAATAGGGGTATTGCTCTGTCTATCTCCTATGGATTTCAAGATACATCGCAACGGCAAGGGAGCGAATCCCCGGGAAAATAGATAACTATGTGACCGGGGTGAGTGAGTGCAGCCACAAAAGGCAACTTGAAAGATAACGAGTATATTAGACTTGCTGGCTTAGTTAATAATCCGCTCAACTTACCGTTAAGGGATTAGTAAACTTGACCCTTGTGTTGCTCGACTTTCCAGAATCTGATGTGCCCTTGTTGCTTCACTTAATGGGAACTTCTGATTTTCTGGTACATCGACATTAATTTTGCCGCTAGCAATCAGATCAAATAATTCTTTACTTGCTTCATCCAACTCTTCGCGTGTTGAAATATAGCCAGCGATAGAAGGACGGGTAACAAACAGTGAGCCTTTCTGGTTTAAAATCCCCAAATCAACACCAGTAACTGGCCCGGATGCATTGCCAAAGCTGACCATCAATCCGTGACGTTTCAAGCAATCCAGTGAATCCAGCCAGGTGGATTTACCAACCGAATCATAAACTACACCGACTTTCTCATCATGGGTAATTTCATGAACCCGTTCGACAATATTTTCACGGTTATAGTTAATTACCTGCCATGCTCCGGCATTTTTAGCGAGTTGTGCTTTCTCATCAGAGCCAACTGTCCCAATAAGTTTTGCACCTAAAGTTTTTGCCCATTGGCAAGCAATTAGCCCAACGCCACCCGCAGCGGCATGAAATAAAAAGATTTCTCCTGGCTGAATTTTGTAGGTACGGCGTAGAAGATAATAAACCGTCAGTCCTTTTAAAAAAGAAGCAGCAGCTTGCTCGAAGGAGATAGTATCAGGCAGAACAGTGACTTTATTTTCCGCGACATTATGCACTTCACTGTAAGCACCCAAAGTTGATTGTGCATAAACCACGCGATCACCGACTTTTAGGGTAGTGACCGCAGAACCAACTTTGGTAACGACGCCTGCGGCTTCAGTCCCCAGACCGCTAGGTAATTGTGCTGGTGGATAGAGTCCACTACGAATATAAGTGTCGATGTAGTTGATTCCAATAGCTCTGTTTTCTATTTGTACTTCATTATTAGCAGGATCTACAGGTGTAAATTCACAATATTTCAGGGTTTCAGGGCCACCAGTTGTAGAAAATTCGATATGTCTTGCCATGACTCAACCTCTTAAATGTTGGTGGAACGCTTGTACGTAACAGTTGAACTCATTGTAAACGGGCTTTAGTGTGTCAGAAATAATTACAAACTATATGTAATTACTCAAGGCACTTCATAGCGTATACTCGTGTCCTGTTGCAGATTTATCAGTAGATTATTGCGGGATTCATGGCGGGAAAAAAATCAACTCACAACAAAGCGGTCGAACCTAAAGATCGCCAAATGGAAGGACTGAAGCTTCCGCCACACTCTTTGGAAGCAGAGCAATCCGTGTTAGGCGGTTTAATGTTAGATAACGAGCGCTGGGATAATGTATCCGAACGTGTTACTAGCAATGATTTTTTCAGCCGTCCACACCGGCGCATTTTTTCTGAAATGCAGCGATTGCTGGAGATGGGTAATCCAATCGATCTGATTACGTTATCTGAATCTCTTGAGCAAAGTGGTGATCTAAGTAATGTAGGTGGTTTTGCTTATCTGGCCGAGTTATCAAAAAATACGCCAAGTGCCGCTAACATTAACGCTTATGCAGATATTGTCCGTGAACGTGCTGTTGTCCGCGATATGATCGCCGTTGCGAATGAAATTGCGGATGCCGGTTATGATCCTCAGGGCAGGAGCAGCGAAGAATTATTGGATCTGGCTGAATCACGAGTATTCCAGATCGCAGAAAACCGGGCCAGCAAAGATGAAGGGCCAAAAGGGATAGAGCGTATCCTTGAGGAAACCGTCGAACGAATTGAACAACTCTATCAGCGCCCTCATGATGGCGTAACCGGTGTTTCTACCGGTTATCAGGATCTGGATAAGAAAACCGCGGGGTTACAGAAATCGGATCTGATTATTGTGGCCGCTCGTCCTTCTATGGGTAAAACCACTTTCGCTATGAACCTGTGTGAAAATGCAGCTATGATGCAGGATAAGCCGGTTCTGATTTTCAGCCTTGAGATGCCTGGCAACCAGATCATGATGCGTATGTTGGCATCTCTTTCTCGAGTGGATCAAACTCGTATCCGCACCGGCCAGCTTGATGATGAGGATTGGGCGCGGATCTCCAGTACGATGGGAATACTGCTGGAAAAACGCAATATGTATATTGATGACTCGTCGGGTCTGACGCCTACCGAAGTCCGTTCCCGCGCCCGGCGTGTTTTTCGTGAAAATGGTGGATTGAGTCTCATCATGATCGACTACCTGCAATTGATGCGGGTTCCGTCCTTATCAGATAACCGTACCTTGGAGATTGCAGAGATTTCCCGTTCATTGAAGGCGTTGGCTAAGGAGCTTCAGGTGCCGGTGGTTGCACTTTCTCAGCTCAACCGTAGCCTTGAACAACGTGCGGATAAACGTCCAGTTAACTCCGATTTACGTGAATCCGGTTCTATTGAGCAGGATGCTGATCTGATCATGTTTATCTACCGTGACGAGGTTTACCATGAGAACAGCGACATGAAAGGTGTGGCTGAAATCATTCTTGGTAAGCAGCGTAACGGCCCAATTGGTACAGTTCGCCTGACGTTTAATGGTCAATGGTCGCGGTTTGATAACTATGCCGGACCCAGTTATGACGACGAATAAGTACTCACCACCAAAGAATCAATAAATTAAGGAATAGAATGAAAGCGGCAACCGCAGTTATTGACCGCCGCGCTCTGCGACATAACCTGCAACGGGTAAGGGAGCTTGCCCCTAAAAGTAATCTGATTGCAGTTGTGAAAGCAAACGCTTATGGCCATGGTTTACTAGAAACAGCACATACGCTGGAAGATGCCGATTGTTTCGGTGTAGCGCGAATTGGTGAAGCATTGACGTTGCGTAATGGTGGTGTCGTCAAACCGATTCTATTATTAGAAGGATGTTTTGGTGCGGTTGATCTGCCGGTGTTGGTAGCCAACCAGATTGAGACTGTGGTTCACAGCATTGAACAACTGGAGGCACTGGAACAGGCTGAGTTAACTCATCCGGTAAAAGTGTGGATGAAACTTGACAGTGGAATGCATCGCCTTGGCATACGGCCGGAAGATGCAGAAGATTTCTACGAACGGCTGAGTCGTTGTAAAAATGTGCAGCAACCCGTTAATATTGTTAGCCATTTTGGCAGGGCTGATGAACCAACGGCAGACACAACTTGCCAACAGATAGCCTGTTTTCAAGCTTTCTGTGCTGACAAACCGGGAGAAAAATCTATTGATGCATCGGGAGGTATCCTGTTGTGGCCAGAAGTCCATCAGGATTGGGTGCGTCCTGGGCTGATGATGTATGGTGTATCGCCATTGTCTGATAAAACGGCCACGGATTTTAACCTGATCCCAGCGATGACCTTAAAATCGAGCTTAATTGCTGTTCGTAAGCATAAAGCTGGCGAGTCAGTCGGTTATGGCGGGACTTGGGTTAGTGAACATGATACACGTCTGGGGGTTGTGGCTATCGGTTATGGTGATGGTTATCCGCGTAGTGCTCCTTCAGGGACACCAATATATATTAATGGCCGTGAAGTGCCGATTGCTGGCCGTGTCTCGATGGATATGATCTCTGTTGATTTGGGGCCAGATGCGACAGATAACGTCGGTGATGAAGTGGTCCTCTGGGGAGATGTGTTGCCAGTGGAACGGGTTGCTGAATGCACTGGTATCATTACTTATGAGTTGGTGACCAAACTCACTTCCAGAGTGGTAATGGAGTACCTGGACGAATGATGTTGTAGGTTATATTGTTCTTAAGTAACTCACTAATAAGGAGTAAAGCCTGATGTTCCAGAATGTTGATGCTTATGCCGGTGATCCTATTCTTTCGCTGGCTGAAGAATTTAAAAAAGATCCTCGTGCGGAAAAAATTAATCTGAGCATCGGGCTTTATTACGATGAGCAGGGTGTGACTCCGCAATTGCAGTCGGTAGCTACCGCAGAAGAACAACTTAGAGCGTTATCGCAGACTGCCTCTCTTTATCTGCCGATGGAAGGATTGACATCATATCGTCTTGCGGTTCAGGAACTGTTATTTGGTAAAGATCATCCGGTGTTGAAACAGCAGCAAGTGGCAACCATTCAAACATTAGGCGGTTCTGGCGCCCTTAAAATTGGTGCTGATTTTTTGCGTCGCTACTTCCCTGATTCAGAAGTATGGTGCAGTGATCCAACCTGGGAAAACCATGCTGCTATTTTTGCAGGTGCTGGTATTAAGGTGAATTATTACCCTTATTTTGATACACAGACCAAAGGGGTAAAATTCAGTGAGATGTTGGAAACGTTCGGGAAATTACCAGCAAAAAGCATTATTGTGATGCACCCTTGTTGCCATAATCCAACAGGATCTGACCTGACCTATGATCAGTGGGATCAGGTTGTTCAGATTGTTAAAGAGAGAGAATTACTGCCATTCCTTGATATTGCTTATCAGGGACTTGCTGATGGTATGGAAAAAGATGCTTATGCCATTCGTGCTATGGCGACAGCCGGATTGCCTTGTCTGGTAAGTAATTCTTTTTCGAAGATATTCTCCATGTATGGTGAACGCGTCGGTGGCTTATCTGTCATTTGTGATGGTGAGCAGATTAAAGAGCAAGTATTGGGGCAACTGAAAGCGGGTGTACGTCGTGTCTACTCTAGCCCGCCGAATTTTGGTGCACAGGTTGTCGCTAAGGTGCTGACTGATCCCGCATTGAAAGCGCAGTGGTTGGAAGAAGTTGAGCGTATGCGCTTGCGTATTTTGGAAATGCGCACAGTGCTGGTGGATACCTTGAAAACCACATTACCAGAGAAAAACTTTGAGTATTTTCTAAAACAGCGCGGGATGTTCAGCTATACCGGTTTTAGTCAGAAACAGGCGGATCGTTTGCGCCAAGAGTTTGCTGTTTATCTGGTTGGTAATGGCCGGGTTTGTATGGCGGGTGTTAATCACCGTAATGTTGCACGTATTACTGAAACATTTGCGGCGGTAAATAAGTAATAAATTTTAATGTAAATGAGCTGCTGTTGACGATTGTGAGCGGCAGTTTTGTAAAATAGTAGTATACCCTCTTTAGAAGCGTACCGTGTATGGTGTGCTTAATTTTAACTTCAATCAATTGAATTATAATATTTTTTCTCTGTGTTTTTTCACCCTGCAATTATTAATTAAACTATTAACTAGTATCACTAATCTTAAATAAAGTGGAGGGAGAAAGCGTAACATTAAAAAATTTTTATGAGGTGAGTTATGGGGTTAAAGTTAAACATTGTGTGGTTTGACAGAAAATCGGAAGAGTTTATTGGTGAAGAGTATTCTGGAGATCTGGGAGATGATGGTTCAGTAATAGAGAAATTAGGGCTTCCTATTCAAGATAATATTAATAATGGTGGATTCGATGTAAAAAAATAATGGGTTCCGATACTTTAGTCATATTTTAAAAATAAAATTTAAATAGATAAATATTGGTATCAAATATATTTTGACTACCGAGATTAATGGTAATTATTTATTCTTACTTAAACCTTGCTAACATGAATTGCAGAAAAATTAGGTAGATACTAAGCATTGAGTTCTATATATCATAGAATTCAGTTCTTTTATGTACCACTCTTAATGGTAATGACAATATACTTTCATAGTTATTTTATTGAATTTAATTACCTAGTTAAACGATAATTTTTGATTATTATGGTCATAGGATAACTTTCTTATCTAATAATATACTATTTGATAATGCTCCGACTATCCCTATTTATTGTGAAATAGATCACTTTTTTATGAAATATGTTTCATCCGGTAAAAATACTTATGACTATTTCAAAGCATAGCCAAACACTTGTTAGTATTCGATAAGAATTTTCCTATTCCTTTGTTTTATCAGGTTTATTTTAAACATAAAATACAGATTTATTATCAAAGTGCTGGAATAAATGTTTTCTAGCAGAATTTAACTTGATGGTTATCACATAAAATAGGACTGAAAATTCAGCAAAGCATTCTTACGATCATTCTCTCAACTTCGTTATAAAGTAAAAAATCCTTCTTTACTGTTTTGCGTTTCACGCATAAAACAAACGTATGTTTAGAAACAAACAAGTGCCTAAAAATGACGAACCGGGAAAAGCAAATATTGTATCTTCTGAGACAAGATCCGTTGATCCCACAGCAGGAAATTGCCAATATTTTAGGGATAAGCCGCTCTGGTGTCGCGGGTCACATTATGAATTTAATGAATAAAGGGTATATAAAGGGGAAAGGTTATATTTTATCTGATCACAATTATGTGGTGGCTGTTGGTTCTATTAATATGGATGTCTGTGGTTATGCCTCTTCTAAATTAATTTATGCAGATTCTAACCCAGGAAAAGTAAAGTGTGCACCTGGTGGTGTAGGGAGAAATATTGCCCAAAATATCGCGTTGTTAGGTAAAGAATGTCATCTTATTTCTGTGGTTGGTAATGATTTCTATGGTAGTACTTTATTGGATTTAGCCAAACGTGCAGGTGTCAACATCGATCATTGCTATAAGCTTCATGGTGAGAATACCTCAACTTATATCTCTTTATTAGATGACAATGGCGAGATGTTAGTTGCCATTAACGACATGCATATTCTGGAAAAACTGACGCCATCGTTGTTGGTGGATAATTGTGATCTTATCCAGCATGCGGGTGTACTGGCTATTGATTGCAATTTATCCGAAGAAGCCTTGACCTGGCTGTTTACCAATGCCGGAACAGTCCCTGTATTTGTCGATCCGGTATCTGCATTTAAAGCACCTAAAATTAAAAATTGGCTTTCCTATATTCATACTTTAAAGCCTAATCGCCTAGAGGCAGAGGCGCTTAGTGGCATGAAAATAACCCATCTTTCTGATGTTCTTGGTGTAGCACAGTGGTTTCATGATCAGGGCGTGCAGCGATTAGTGCTCAGCATGGGTATGGACGGTGCCTATTTCAGCGAAAATAATGGTGTGGCCGGCTGGTCACGTCCCATCAGTATCAAGATTGTCAATGTAACAGGTGCCGGCGACGCTATGATGGCCGGGTTGGTAAGCTGTTGGCTGGAGGATATGACGCTGGCCGAAAGTGTTCGCTTTGCTCAAGGATGTTCTGCGTTAACGCTATCTTGTGAATTTACCAATAATCCAAATCTGTCGAATGGCAGTGTTCAAAAACTTTTGGAATTACAATCATGAAAAATCACGCTATTGGAAATGAGTATCTGGATATTTCTCCAGAAGTTACAGAGGCTTTAGCAAATAATCAACCGGTCGTAGCGTTTGAATCCACGATTATTGCTCAAGGGATGCCCTATCCGCAGAATGTGGAGGTTGCCTTACAGGTTGAACAGAAAGTCAGAGAAAATGGAGCTGTTCCCGCAACGATAGCTGTCATCAATGGGCGGATGACAGCAGGATTGTCGTATGAGGAAATAGAACTTTTAGGTAGAGAAGGTTATAAGGTGACGAAAGTCAGTCGCCGTGATTTACCCTTTGTTATCGCTGCTGGAAAAAACGGTGCGACTACGGTTGCTTCTACCATGATTATCGCTGAAATGGCGGGCATTAAAATTTTTGCTACTGGCGGCATTGGTGGTGTGCACCGTGGAGCGGAACATACTTTTGATATTTCCGCCGACTTGCAGGAATTGGCTAAAACCCGTGTTGCGGTAGTTTGTGCCGGGGCTAAATCCATTTTGGATCTTGGTTTGACAACAGAATATCTTGAGACTCATGGTGTGCCACTCATTGGTTATCAGACTCACTCTTTGCCGGCGTTTTTCTGTCGTACCAGTCCATTTTCGGTTAGTGCTCGCTTAGATTCCCCAGAACAGATAGCCCAAGTCATGGCGATAAAATGGCGTACTGGATTGCAGGGGGGATTAGTGATAGCTAATCCGATCCCTGAGCAGTACGCCATGCCAGAAGAGGAAATTAATGCTGCTATTGAGCAGGCGGTGCGTGAGTCCATTGAGCAGGAAGTTAGTGGAAAAGAGTGTACACCGTTTTTGTTAGCCAGAGTGGCTGAGTTGACTGGCGGCAATAGCCGGTCTTCTAATATTCAATTAGTGCTCAATAACGCTGAATTAGCGGCGAAAATTGCTTGTCATTATTGGGAAAACTATATGTGAAGTTGCTGTCAGGAAATAGAGGGGCCTCACTAAGCCCCTACCTGCGCGTTATACTTTTTTCTGCAATATAGGTTTCAGGAAACGGGCGGTATGTGATTTTTCACATTCGGCTACCTCTTCTGGGGTGCCAGAAACCAGAATTTCGCCGCCGCCGCTACCTCCTTCAGGACCAAGATCAATGATCCAGTCAGCGGTTTTAATAACATCAAGGTTGTGCTCAATAACCACAATAGTATTTCCTTGAGCGCGTAACTGATGCAAAACCGCCAGCAATTGCTGGATATCAGCAAAATGCAAACCTGTTGTTGGTTCATCAAGAATATATAATGTCTGTCCAGTTCCGCGTTTGGATAACTCGCGTGCTAGTTTTACTCGCTGAGCTTCACCACCTGATAACGTTGTTGCTGATTGCCCCAGACGAATGTAGGAAAGACCAACATCCATTAATGTTTGCAGTTTACGAGCCAAAGCCGGAACAGCATCAAAGAATTCACGAGCTTCTTCGATAGTCATATTCAGCACTTCATTGATATTCTTGCCTTTATATTTTATTTCCAATGTTTCACGGTTATAACGCTTACCTTTACATTGATCGCAAGGTACATAAATATCAGGTAGGAAGTGCATTTCTACTTTAATCACGCCATCACCCTGACAAGCTTCACAGCGTCCACCTTTAACGTTAAAACTGAATCGTCCAAGTGTATAACCACGGGTACGGGATTCCGGTACGCCAGAAAATAATTCACGGACTGGCGTGAATACGCCGGTGTAAGTTGCTGGGTTAGAACGGGGAGTTCGGCCTATCGGACTCTGGTCAATATCAATCACTTTATCGAAATGTTCCAGCCCCTGAATATCAACATAAGGAGCGGGGTTGATATTGGTCGCACCATTTAACTGACGTTGTGCAATGGGGAATAGCGTATCATTTATTAGCGTCGATTTACCGGAGCCAGAAACCCCGGTAATACAAGTGAATAACCCGACTGGCAGATTGAACATCACATTTTTCAGGTTATTACCTTTGGCACCAATCAGTTTCAGTATCTTTTCCGGATCTGCCGGAATACGCTTTTCTGGAATCGCAATTTCTCGTTCACCACTCAGGAACTTACCTGTCAGTGAATCTTTACTCACCATGATATCTTTAACTGTGCCTTCTGCGACGATTTCGCCACCATGCACACCGGCACCGGGGCCGATATCAATGATATGGTCGGCAGCGCGGATTGCATCTTCATCATGTTCAACCACAATCACGGTATTTCCCAAGTTGCGCAAGTGGATCAGTGTCTCCAGCAAGCGTTCATTATCCCGCTGATGCAATCCGATAGAAGGTTCATCAAGTACATACATCACTCCCACCAGACCGGCACCAATTTGGCTGGCAAGGCGGATACGTTGAGCTTCACCACCGGACAGCGTTTCGGCAGAACGGGAAAGTGTCAGATAATTCAGACCAACATTAACCAGAAATTTCAGACGGTCGCGGATCTCTTTCAGTACTTTCTCAGCGATTTGTGCACGTTGACCGCTGAGTTTGAGATTTTGGAAGAAGTTCATCGCATGGCCGATACTGAAATCTGAAATCTCCGGCAGGGTTGTATTCTCGATAAATACGTAACGTGCTTCTTTGCGCAAGCGGGTTCCGTGGCAGGAGATACATGAGCGATTACTAATATATTTTGCCAGTTCTTCACGAACAGCAATGGATTCCGTTTCTTTATAGCGGCGTTCCATATTATGCAGTACACCCTCGAACGGATGGTTGCGTACTGTGGTATCGCCACGGTCATTGATGTATTTAAATTCGATAGATTGTTTACCAGAACCGTACAACACCACTTTCTGAATACTGCTGCTCAGGGAGTTGAAAGATGCTTCAATATCGAATTTATAATGTTCTGCCAGTGAACATAGCATCTGGAAATAGTAGAAATTACGGCGATCCCAGCCACGAATCGCACCACCGGCGAGAGAGATATCACCATTCTGAATCACTCTGTCAGGATCGAAAAATTGCTGAATGCCTAAACCATCACAAGTTGGGCAAGCACCGGCTGGGTTGTTAAAAGAGAACAAGCGAGGTTCCAGTTCACTCATACTGTAGCCACATGTTGGACACGCAAAGTTGGCGGAGAAAATCAGTTCCTCAGCCTGAGCGTCATCCATATCGGCGACAATGGCTGTACCGCCTGAAAGCTCCAGAGCGGTTTCAAAAGATTCCGCCAGACGTTGCGCCAGATCGGCGCGAACTTTAAAACGATCAATGACCACTTCAATGGTGTGTTTCTTCTGTAATTCCAGTTTTGGTGGATCGGATAAATCACAGACCTCGCCATCAATGCGCGCGCGGATGTAACCTTGTGCTGCCAGATTATCCAGTAATTTAGTGTGTTCGCCTTTGCGCTCTTTTACAATCGGTGCCAGCAGCATCAAGCGATTACCTTCTGGCAGTGCTAATACATTATCTACCATTTGGCTAACAGTCTGAGCTGTCAATGGAATATCGTGATCAGGG
Source organism: Photorhabdus heterorhabditis (assembly GCF_001280945.1). Classification (NCBI taxonomy): domain Bacteria; kingdom Pseudomonadati; phylum Pseudomonadota; class Gammaproteobacteria; order Enterobacterales; family Morganellaceae; genus Photorhabdus; species Photorhabdus heterorhabditis. Next base: position 14,183 of record NZ_LJCS01000032.1, read on the forward strand.
CAGCGAGGTTCACCTACTCGGGCAAACAGCAAACGTAGATAATCATGGATTTCGGTAATTGTCCCCACGGTTGAACGTGGGTTGTGGGAAGTGGATTTTTGCTCAATGGAAATGGCCGGGGATAATCCTTCAATATGATCAACATCGGGTTTCTCCATCAGTGACAGAAACTGGCGCGCATAAGCTGAAAGCGATTCAACATAACGGCGCTGCCCTTCTGCATAAAGGGTGTCAAATGCTAGAGAAGACTTACCTGAGCCGGACAAACCCGTGATAACGATCAGCTTGTCTCGGGGAATTATCAGATTGATATTTTTGAGATTATGGGTGCGTGCGCCCCGAACTTCGATGTTATCCATGAACTATTTCCCGGATGATTCATACGTGCATATACCCGTCATCTTTCAAGTTGCCTCTTTGTTGGCTGCACTCGCTCACCCTGGTCACAGAGTTTGCTATGCTCCCGGGGATTCACTCCCTTGCCGCCGCGATGCATCTTGAAATCCATAGGGTATATAATAATAAGTGAGTTATTATTACACAGAGTTGACTGATTAGATATACAGTATTTAAGTGAAATAATGTAATAAGTACAGTATGAAAGTACGGTAAGCTTCGCAAAGTCCACTTTAAAGTGGTCACGTTTCATTTTTAGCGTCGCATGTTAAACTGCGTTGCTTAATAATTGTAGAAATTCATTTCATCAGGAGTATTCCCAATGGCCAGCAGAGGCATAAACAAAGTTATTCTAATTGGTAATCTGGGGCAGGACCCTGAAGTCCGCTACATGCCAAACGGCGGCGCAGTTACCAACATTACTCTGGCGACTTCTGAAAGCTGGCGCGATAAACAAACCGGCGAGATGAAAGAGAAGACTGAATGGCACCGGGTGGTTTTATTCGGCAAACTGGCAGAAGTTGCGGGTGAATACCTGCGTAAAGGCTCGCAGGTTTATATTGAAGGTTCCCTGCAAACTCGCAAATGGCAGGATCAGAACGGCCAGGATCGTTACACCACTGAAGTTGTGGTAAACATGGGTGGTACCATGCAAATGTTGGGTGGCCGCGCTGGTGGTAATTTCCAGGAGGGGCAACCACAAGGGGGAAGTTGGGGACAGCCACAGCAACCACAATCACAGCAGCCACAATCACAACCACAACAGGCTCAGCAGTTCAGCGGCGGCGCTACTTCTCGTCCAGCTCAATCCTTTGCTCCACAGAGCAATGAGCCGCCAATGGATTTTGATGATGATATTCCTTTTTAGGTGCGCCGTTTTTGCTTTGTAAATCAAGTGGTTAATTTAATTTATTGAGTTAATCATAGGCTGTTGGAGTGCCTATTGCAAGCCTGACTTATCCTTATCCAGTAATGGGTTTGAACCTTGAAAGAGGAAGGGGAGTGCAGCATGTCAGGAAAAGGCTGGTTGCGGGGAAATAACCTACTTTGCGCCAGCCATTGCAAGTCCCATATGGTTAAGCCTGATTGGTTGAATCATAGTTCATAGTGGGTTTCGGGATGCCTTTGACTCACGGTTATTCAGGAGTCATACCAATATTTATAGTGGTTATCATTAGAAGGCCACTATATCCAACAATACTGGCACCTGCTCGGTGAGAGTGGTAATTGAACGTAAGTGGAACCTAAGTGGGACGTACCTTGACTACAAAGAAATACGGGATTATCTAAGTTGGTTAAGTAATTAACCAATAAGGTAACGGAGACTCCATAGTACCCAACGTAACTCTGTAATGGAGTGGCAATTGGCTGGCCAATCTGAAAAATATATATAAATCGATAAGTAATTATCGGTGAAATTATATTCGTAAGGGGGAAGGGAGTCAGTTGGAACTATACTAAAAGAAGCGAGGTTCGATAGTCAGTGCTATCACAGAGAACACTCAATGCTTTAAGTGGTATAAACAAAGCCAGCATACAAGGTTATAAGATCAGGAAACTGCATAAAATTATGTGCAGCAATAAAGATCTTTGGGCGCAGGCTTATGCCAATATTTATTCCAATCGGGGAGCTATGACGAGAGGAGTAAATAATAATACGATGGATGAAATGAGCGTCAATAGGATCGTAAGTCTTATTGAAACTATTAACTCAAACACGTATAAACCCGAACCTTGTAGGCGCATATACATACCTACAGATGCCCGAAAACCAAATGGGAAGAAACGCCCATTAGGTATTCCTACTGGAGATGATAAATTAATACAGGAAGTAATGAGAATGTTATTGGAAGAAATCTATGAACCGGTCTTTAGTGACTGGAGTTATGGATTCAGGCCAAAACGTTCCTGTCATTCTGCATTAAAAGAAATCAGAAACAGTTGGAAAGGAACAAAATGGGTATGTGATGTTGATATCAAAGGTTACTTCGACAATATTGACCACGATTTATTGCTGAAATTTTTGAGCAAGCGGATCGCTGATAACAAATTTCTGGCGCTTCTCAAGAAGTTCCTGAAAGCTGGCTATCTGGACAATTGGCATTACTTTGGCACCCATAGCGGGACACCACAAGGTGGGATTATTTCCCCTATCCTTGCCAATGTATTCCTCCATGAACTTGATGATTTTATGAGTAATAAAATCAAAGAGTTTGGCAAAGGAGAACGAAGGAAACCCAATCCCATATACAAAAGAGCACTACAGAATCGGGCAAATCGTATTAAATGGATCAGGCAAGGATTCGGAGCTTCTGGAATGCCTGCTGATGAGCAGAAAATCCAAAAATGGAAACATGAAGCGGATGAACTGGAGGAAAAACTGCGCACACTACCCAGTGTTATTATGGATGATGCTGAATTCAAAAGAATGCGGTATGTTCGATATGCTGATGATTTTCTAATTGGTGTGACAGGAAGTAAAAGTGAGGCGAAAAAGATAATGAAAGAGGTTGTCGATTTTGTTGAAACTGAACTTCATCTGGAAATATCAAAAGAAAAATCCGGCATTATTGACCCAAAGAAAGGATTTAAGTTTCTCGGTTATGAAATTAAAACACGCCGTGAAAGCAAACAGGTCAAATGTGTTGTAGGGCTTAATGCAGATGGAAGTAAAACTCATGCGGTAAAACGTACGATAACGGAACATATTCATCTGGGCGTACCGAGGGATAGAATCCAGAAATTCTGCTCTCTACGCGGTTATGGGAATTACGACGGCGGATATGGTAACAGCGTTAGTCGGCCAGCAATGATGCACATGTCTGACTATGAAATTATTAGTCAGTATAATGCTGAAATGCGAGGCTATGCGAATTACTACAATCTTGCACCAGTTCTCTATCTCAATAAGTTGCACTGGATATGGGAAAATAGTCTTTATAAGACGCTGGCAGGTAAACATCGGACATCACGCACTAAAATTGCACGGCGATTAAGGCAAGCGGATGGCAGGTATGTTTATCAGGAAAATCGTAATGGAAAGATATATGAGTTGGAAGTATTCAGACTCAAGAACAGAAGTGCGCCCAAATACAGCTCACCGGATATATTGCCAAACACGCATAAATACTCTGGCAGAACTGAATTGCTGGACAGGATGGCAGCGTCCCAATGTGAATATTGCGGTATCAGAACTGGTCCTTTTGAAGTCCACCATGTGAGGAAGCTCAAGGATATCAAAGCGGGTACAGAAAACTGGAAGAAGCTGATGATTGCCCGTAACAGGAAAACGTTAGTGCTCTGCCAGACATGTCACGTCGATCTTCACAGAGGAACACTGCCAGATCGAAGAACCTTTGTTTGTTCCAATGGAGAGCCGTATGCATAGAAATATGCACGTACGGTTCGGTGGGAGGGCAACGGCTAACCCGTACTGGGCGCACGTGCCCTACCCAACGATTTACCTAAGAGTAAAAGTGTAAATTTACGAGAATAAGCCTCTGTTTTTGCAGAGGCTTTTTATCTGAACTCGTATTAAATTGACTGGATAGCCACTAGGGTATTGGCATGATACGCGATATGTTCGCCGATAAAACTGGCGACGAAATAGTAGCTATGGTCATAGCCGGTGCGTAGGTTTAGTGTGTAGGGATGTCCTGTCCTTTCGCATATATCTTTTAGTCGTTCAGGGCGCAACTGTTCTTCAATAAACGGGTCATCGGTACCGATATCAATTAACACATGCAATGGTTCAGTGCTATTGGCTAGCAGCTCGACTGTATCATAGGCTTTCCATGTGTCACGATCTTCGCCCAAGTAAGCGCGAAAAGCTTTTTCTCCCCAAGGAACCTGAGAGGGCGCAACGATCGGTGAAAAGGCCGATGCACTGCGGTAACGATCTGGATTACGTAGAGCTATCATCAGTGCTCCGTGGCCGCCCATAGAATGACCACTGATGGCCCTAGCGGTTGTTGCCGGAAAATGTGCTTCGATCAGGGCCGGTAGCTCTGACACCACATAATCGTACATGCGGTAGTGCGTCGCCCAAGGTTGCTGTGTCGCGTTGAGGTAAAAACCGGCTCCCTGACCCAAATCATAAGCGTTATCATCCGCAATTTTTTCACCGCGCGGGCTGGTATCCGGGGCGACAAGGATAATACTCTGTTCGGCAGCGTAACGTTGAGCACCGGCTTTAGTGATGAAATTCTGCTCATTGCATGTTAAGCCTGAGAGCCAGTACAGCACCGGTAATTTCTGATGTTCAGCTTGAGGAGGAAGGTAGACAGCAAAATTCATGGTACAGCCAAGTACAGCCGATTCGTGCTGATAAACATCCTGCCATCCTCCAAAACAAGCGTGGTGTTCAATTCTCTCCATTCTTTTTCCTCTGTAAAACTTACCGGTTCACTCATTTCACGTTAAAAACCGTCTGCTACAGCACGGTTTTTAACTCCTGTAAAACAGCTTAGTAATGGATGACTGTGCGAATGGATTTTCCCTCATGCATCAAATCGAATGCTTCATTGATGCGTTCGAGCGGCAAGGTGTGAGTAACAAAGGGTTTTAATTCAATTTCACCTTTCATTGCTTCTTCCACCATTTTAGGCAACTGACTGCGGCCTTTAACACCGCCAAAGGCGGTGCCTCGCCATGAACGGCCCGTGACTAGTTGAAATGGTCGGGTTGAGATTTCTTGCCCTGCACCGGCCACACCAATAATTACTGATTGCCCCCAGCCACGGTGTGCACTTTCGAGCGCGGCACGCATGACATTGACATTACCAATACACTCAAAGGTGTGATCCACACCCCATTCCGTCATTTCGATAATAACCTGCTGAATAGGTTTGTCGTAATCATTCGGGTTCAGGCAGTCGGTTGCACCGAACTGTGTTGCCAGCTCAAATTTTGCTGGATTTGTATCAATGGCAATGATTCTGCCCGCTTTTGCCTGACGAGCGCCTTGGATCACGGCAAGGCCAATGCCGCCGAGTCCAAAGACGGCGACAGAGTCACTAGGTTGCACTTTAGCTGTATTGTGCACGGCACCAATGCCGGTAGTGACACCGCAGCCCAGTAGGCACACTTCTTCATGGTTTGCTTCTGGGTTGATTTTTGCCAGTGATACTTCGGCTACGACTGTATATTCGCTGAATGTGGAGCATCCCATATAATGATAAATAGGCTGCCCTTTGTAGGAAAAACGGGTTGTGCCATCTGGCATGACTCCTTTCCCTTGAGTTGCCCGTACGGACACACACAGGTTGGTTTTTCCTGATTTACAGAACAGGCATTCTCCGCATTCCGCGGTATAAAGAGGGATAACGTGATCTCCGGGTTTAACGCTGGTGACGCCTTCGCCAACCTCAACGACTACGCCTGCACCTTCATGCCCGAGTACGGTAGGAAAAACGCCTTCCGGATCATCCCCTGACAGGGTGAAGGCATCCGTGTGGCACACACCGGTATGACTGATTTTGACCAGTACTTCACCGGCTTGGGGTGGGGCAACATCGATTTCAACGATTTCAAGGGGTTGACTTGGTCCAAATGCAACAGCGGCTCGTGATTTCATAATCTTTCCTTTTGAATAAACAATGTCATGTGTTCGCGAATACAGATTAATAAAGTCAGTCGGTTTGTCAGCGAAGGTATGTTCGGTGCGGATAAACTGCATCTTCGATCGAGGCTTTTTGTGCGTCAATCTGGCCTTTTATCCTCCTGATCTGAGTGAGAACACGTTTTTTCTCTTTCTGGCGAATGGGTATAAAACAAGTATCTCCTGAATAGTCGGGGATGTATATATACTCGTTATCTTTCAAGTTGCCTCTTTGTTGGCTGCACTCACTCACCCCGGTCACAGAGTTATCTATGTTCCCGGGGATTCGCTCCTTTGCCGTCGCGATCCATCTTGAAATCTATTGGGTCTAGCGTGTGGTGAAATATGGATTTAGATCGCACTATTGAGTCTATTTGTTTTTTAATTCTGTATCCTGTTCTGATAAATATTTACCTATTTTTTCAGTGAACCTTAGTTTAAATTAATAGGAATAAACGAGATGAGTTATTCACATTATATGATTGAGAATTCATTGATCTTATTATTAAGGCAAAATCCTTGATTGATTTTAGTATTAATTTTGGCAGGAATTTAGCTTTGGTTGAAAAATGATGATAAAAATTGGGTGATTATCATGTTTAATTTAGATATTTAAATTAGTAAATTATTTATATAAAAATTGCTATAAATTAAAGGTTTATTTCTTGGGTTTTATAATTAAATTTGTTGAAATGAATTTTTCCACGGATGTCTATGAAATAGATAAGCTTTATTTTAGACAAGGAGAATGGGGGGGTTATAAGGCTCTGCATATGCAGAGCCTATATGTATTACTGCGTAACATCGATCAAACCGAGATCATTATTTAATGTTGTGCCACTAATCATATAGTTGGCAATCGCTTGGCTTCCTTTTTTGTATGAAAAAACTTGATGAGCTTCATTATCACGACCCCATACTACAAATACATGCATATAAACCGTCGCGCCATCAGGAACGCCAAGATCGCCTGGGTCAATGGTTTTTGTTACTCCAAGAGTAATGTCATCACTTTGTTTACTTAAATACTTTTCGCCATCAGAATCAATATAACTAAACAGAATTCTGGCAACAAATCCGCCTGAATTTTTTAGGCTCATTTGTCCAATTTGTTGAAATTCCATCATAATTTCCTCTTAAGAAAAACATTAATAACATTAAGATATTCGATTGCACAAATCGTCCAAGATTTATAAAAAGTAAATAACATCTTAAAACAACTGGGGCAAATAAATATTACGTTTATTTTAGGGGGGATAAAATTATGCTGATAAACATCAAGAATATATGATTTATTTGTTTTTATTTTTGCAGATATTTAATATAGTTCATACTTTTTCTTTGAAATATAATTCAGTGTGATGTTTGTTTTTTATTATATAGTAACGTTTTTATATTATTTTTATAATGCTCTTATATTGTTTTTATTAGCAATAATTTCAATGTATAATATTTTTGTTGAGAGTTTGGAATTAAATTTTTATTTTTGAAGGATTTATCCAAATAGCATTTAATATATAACTCTTTGAGTTAAGTTAATGGGAGTCTATTAGACTTCATTTATTGAGTCAGTATTAGTTGTTTGTCATTCTGGAGTATCAATCTAAAATTTTATTTTATAAAACTATAATATCATTAAATGAATTAAGAAAACGTACAATTTTTTAGGTGTTATATTGGAATATGAATAATTGAATCTTTGTAAGTAATAATATATACCCAATAGATTTCAAGTTGCAGGGCGGCGGCAAGGGTGCGAATCCCCGGGAGCATAGAGTTATCTATGCTCCCGGGGATTGGGAGTTTGTTTGGCCCATTGCTTGCAGGTGTAGCGAGTTCAGTGGTGCCATCAGGTTTACCTATTTTACTTGTCATCATTGCGGCATTATTTCTGGTTTCGACAATGGATCGGTTTAATCCACAGAGTGATAATGGCTGAAGATTGTTACAGCGATAGAAGCTGGTTGTGAGCAGCAGCCAGCCCCGAGTAAATCTTATTTCTTTTCGAAGAGTGAATAAATTGAACTCTAAATAATCTCGTTAGCTATTGATTTCGACACTATGATCACTGGATAATCTTTCGCCTTAAATTCTCTCACTGTTTTCTATTCTAAAAGCCAAACGATTGCTTTTATGATTTATTGAACCGATTGGTGCAATATTCATTAGTTGTTATTCAGTGAGGTAATCGTTTTCGTTTGATTAGGAAGTGGAAGAAGTACCATGAACATAATGCAGGGGAATAATATGTCTGGCACTCTGGCACCAGTTAAATGCAGACTGGATAAGTATTTCAAATTGACTGAACGTGGAACAACGGTACGCCGTGAAATGCTGGCAGGACTTACAACTTTCTTGGCGATGGTTTATTCAGTCATCGTTGTACCGGGGATGTTAGGACAGGCAGGGTTTCCCCATACGGCTGTCTTTATTGCGACTTGTTTGGTTGCCGGTTTTGGTTCTTTGTTAATGGGCCTTTGGGCTAACTTGCCGATGGCAATTGGTTGTGCAATTTCATTGACTGCATTTACCGCTTTTAGTTTGGTTTTAGGACAGCAAATCAGTATTCCGGTTGCACTTGGTGCAGTATTCCTGATGGGGTGCTTGTTTACGGTGATTTCTGTTACTGGTATTCGTTCCTGGATTTTACGCAATATACCTATGGGTATTGCACATGGTGCAGGGATTGGTATTGGACTGTTTTTGTTACTGATTGCGTCAAACGGTGTTGGTCTGGTCATTAAGAACCCGTTGGAAGGTTTGCCTGTTGCTCTGGGGGCGTTCACCTCTTTTCCTGTGGTGATGACTTTGCTTGGGCTGGCTGTTATTTTCGGCTTGGAAAAGTTGAAAGTTCCTGGCGGTGTGCTGTTGGTGATTGTTGTGATTTCTGTTATTGGGTTGATTTTTGATCCAACGGTGAGATATCAAGGGTTCTTTAAAGTACCGAGTCTGGGTGATGATGGATTGTCCCTGATTTTTAGTATGGATATTATGGGGGCTTTACAGCCGATTGTATTACCTAGTGTGTTAGCGTTGGTAATGACCGCCGTATTTGATGCGACCGGTACAATCCGTGCGGTAGCAGGGCAAGGGAATCTGTTGGATAAAGGTGGACAGATTATTAACGGTAGTAAAGCGCTGACTGCCGATTCTGTCAGTAGTATTTTTGCCGGTGCTATCGGTGCTTCTCCGGCTGCGGTATATATTGAATCAGCCGCGGGTACCGCAGCAGGTGGTAAAACAGGTTTAACCGCAACAGTTGTCGGTATCCTGTTCCTGTTGATTTTGTTCTTTTCTCCACTTTCATATCTTGTACCGGCATACGCGACTGCACCGGCGCTGATGTATGTTGGTCTGCTGATGTTGAGTAATATCAGGAAACTGGATTTCAATGATTTTGTTGGGGCAATGTCCGGTATGCTCTGTGCAGTCTTTATTGTTCTGACCTGCAATATTGTTACTGGTATTATGCTGGGCTTCAGCTCTTTGGTTGTTGGTCGTATCTGTTCCGGTGAATGGCGTAAATTGAATATGGGGACAGTGGTGATTACGATCGCTTTGGTAGCATTTTATGCTGGTGATTGGGCTATTTGATTGATTAAAAAGTGCGTAAGGGGCGTCTGTGCCTGCGCACTTTACCATTTCTTGCGATTACTTTTAAATTTTCAATTATTTCACCGCTATTTATCTGATTAGTTTACAATATTCCTGCAATTCTTTTGGATACGGCTCGGCATGTATCCACCTTTTTCGATTGATTCAGTTATTTTAGTATTAAGATTCTATTCTCACTGTTTTTGTTTTGACGGAAAGAAAAAGTCTCAATCTATATACCAATGGTTCTCAGGTAAATTGTAAGGGCAACATGGAAATATTCTTTACTATTTTGATCTTGATTTTGGTGGTTTCAGTCTCTGGCATTCTGACTAAGGTGATTCCGTTCCGCATACCTCTGCCGTTAATACAAATTGCGATGGGGGCATTATTGGCTTGGCCACATTTTGGTTTGCATGTTACCTTCGATCCTGAACTGTTTCTTGTTCTGTTAATCCCTCCTCTGTTATTCGTTGATGGCTGGAAAACGCCAACCAGAGAGTTTTTCCAGCATGGAAGAGAAATTTTCATACTAATGTTGGTACTGGTTCTGGTTACTGTTGTTGGTATTGGTTATCTGATTTACTGGCTGATGCCGGGCATTCCATTAATTGCCGCTTTTGCTCTTGCTGCTGTGCTATCGCCAACAGATGCAGTGGCTTTGTCATCCATTGTTGGAAAAGGGCGTATGCCTAAGCGCATGATGAGTGTGATGGAAGGGGAAGCGTTAATGAACGATGCTTCCGGTCTGGTAGCTTTAAAGTTCGCGGTAGCGATAGCAATGGGAACGATGGTATTTACTGTTACCGGCGTGACTATCGAATTCTTCAAAGTTGCTATTGGTGGTTTGTTATCCGGCATTGCCGTGACTTGGTTATACAGTAAATCTTTGCGTTTGATGAACCGTTGGAGCGGTGGCGATCCCGCAACACAAATTGTTTTTATGTTGCTGTTGCCGTTTGCTTCTTACATGATTGCAGAACATATCGGCGTCTCCGGTATCTTGGCTGCGGTTGCTGCGGGCATGACTATCAGTAAAGCTGGGGTTATTCGTAATGCGCCGTTGGCGATGCGTTTACGTGCTGATAGTGTCTGGTTAATGCTGGAATTTGTGTTTAATGGTCTGGTATTTATTATGTTGGGCCTGCAATTACCGGGGATCTGGGAAACGTCTGTTGTACAGGCAGAACTCGATCCAACAGTTGAAACCTGGATGTTATTTGCTGCCGTTGCAGTGATTTATGGTGCGCTTCTACTATTGCGTTTCTGTTGGTTGTGGCTGATGAAAAATATCAGCAAAACTTTTATGAAAAAAAATCCGCTGCATTTCGCGGCTTATACCACCCGTGAATTGTGGCTGGCATCTTTTGCTGGTGTTCGCGGTGCAATCACACTTGCTGGCGCGCTGTCTGTTCCTCTGTTTCTGGCGGATGGTACGCCATTCCCGGCTCGTTATCAGCTTATCTTTATTGCTGCCGGGGTCATCCTGTTCTCGTTGTTAATTGGGGTTATGTCTTTGCCATTCCTGTTACGGGGAATTCAAACTTCCAATAAAGAGGCAGATATCAGTGAAGTAAGAATGGCGCGGGCAGCCATGGCGGAAGTGGCTATTGTCAGTATGAATAAGATGGAGGAACGTCTTTCTGCCAGTACTGAAGAGCAACTGGATGCTGAAGTTATTACTGAAGTTGCTTCCAGAGTAATTGGCTATTTGCGTCGCCGTACTGTGGGGCAGGATGAGATAGAACATAACCTGCTAGTGGAAGATTTGGAACGTCGTTTTCGTCTGACTGCATTAAGGGCAGAACGCGGCGAGCTGTATCATTTGCGTGCAACCAGAAAAATCAGTAATGAGACACTTCAAGCCTTACTGCATGATTTGGATTTATTGGAAGCTCTATTGGTAGAGAAAGAGCACTGATATCCTGTAATTTATTGGTTGTCACGGCAATATTGTGAACGGCTTTATTCAGTCTGAACGGTGAATATCTCGCTTTTCAGGCTGATAGCTGATTTGTGATCTGGCTGGTGGTATTGATTCTCCCGCCGTGGATACCGGAACCTCATTACCCATGATGAATAATATGTTGGTTCCGGCGGCATGGTTGATAAATTTACCATTGGAGGGAGTTTTCTGGTTGTGTTGCTCTGGGGTCATCGACGCTTAATTTTGAAATTCCTTTTACGAACGGCAGATTGTCCATTGCGTGCTGACGTGCAGAATGAATAAATGCGTCAATCTCAGGCTGGTGTTGTTCACCTTCACGGACGGCAGCATACAGCCTACTCCATAGACCTTCTCCCAGTGTTTTAGTGACCACTAACCCTTGCCTTTCGAATGATTCAACAACCCAATGTGGCAGAGCCGCGATTCCCATGCGGGCAGCGACCATTTGAATCAGTAATAGTGTGTTATCCACATTTTTCAACGTAGGAATAACGCCGGCTGGTTGCAGAAAACGCCGCCAGATATCGAATCGCTGACGCTGAACGGGGTAGATCATCAATGTCTCATCAATTAAATCTTTTGGCTGGATGTGCAGTTTATTTGCCAACGGGTGATCCGGAGCGACAACTAGTTTGACCTCATAATCAAATAGCGGTGTGTAGTGTAGATGACTTTCAGGGAGAATATCTGATGTCAGAACCACATCCAGTTCCCGTTGCTGTAGTGCAGGCTGTGGATCAAAAGTGACGCCAGATTTGAAATCCACGTTGACCTGTGGCCAGGCTTCGCGGAAATGTTTGAGTGCCGGTGTCAGCCATTGAATACAACTATGGCATTCAATGGCGATACGTAGATTTGTTTGGCTTGGCTCTTTACATTCGCAGAGTGCACTTTGGACCAAAGGAAGAACTTGTTCTGCCAACCGTAATAAAATCTCACCCTGTGGGGTGAAACGAAGTGGCTGACTTTTACGAATGAACAGCCGAAAACCAAGGCGATGTTCAAGATCACTGAACTGATGGGATAAAGCGGACTGTGTTTGATGCAGGTGATTGGCTGCTGCCGCTAATGAACCACAATGACTCAATGATTGTAATGTTTTTAGATGTTTTATTTCGATCATGAGAAACCTTCAGGATGATAATGAATAAATTGCGCTTGTGGTTTATACCTTACCTGTTGATTATGGATGTGTAAACATCTAGACGGCTAAAAATGACGGGATAATGAAATGACGATTATTAATCACACACTTGGCTTTCCACGTATCGGTTTGAAAAGAGAACTCAAAAAGGCTCAGGAAAACTATTGGGCAGGGAAAATTTCCCAGCAAGAATTATTGGAAACAGGCCGTGAGTTACGTGCCCGTCACTGGGAGCAACAGAAGCAGGCTGGTGTTGATTTAGTGCCGGTTGGTGATTTCGCTTGGTATGATCATGTTCTGACGACTAGCTTACTACTCGGTAATGTACCACCGCGTCACCAGAATCCAGATGGCACGATTAATCTGGATACACTATTCCGTATTGCCCGCGGTCGTGCGCCGACAGGTGAACCTGCCGCTGCTGCAGAAATGACTAAATGGTTTAATACTAACTACCATTATATTGTGCCAGAATTTCAGCAAGGACAGGAATTTAAACTGAGTTGGACTCAGTTACTAGAAGAAGTGGATGAAGCGTTGGCCTTGGGTCATCAAGTGAAGCCAGTTTTACTGGGGCCGGTAACTTACCTGTGGTTGGGTAAGGTGAAAGGTCAGGTATTTGATCGTCTCTCTTTATTGCAAGATATTCTTCCTGTTTATCAGCAAGTATTAGCTGAGCTGGCTAGACGTGGTATTGAATGGGTTCAGATTGATGAGCCTGCGCTGGTTCTGGAATTACCAGCAGAGTGGCTGGCAGCTTATCCGGTTGCTTATCAGGCACTTCAGGGGCAGGTTAAATTATTGTTGACCACCTACTTCGATAGCATTGGTCACAATCTGGAAACGATCAAATCCCTGCCGGTACAAGGGCTGCATGTGGATCTGGTTGCTGGTCAAGATGATATTGCACAATTGCATGAATTATTGCCAAAAGAATGGTTACTTTCCCTTGGTGTGATTAATGGTCGTAACGTATGGCGTGCCGATTTAACCGCTAAATATCAGTTGATTAAGCCATTGATAGGTAGTCGTACACTGTGGGTCGGTTCTTCTTGTTCCCTGCTGCACAGTCCTATCGATTTGAGTGATGAGACAGCGCTTGATGCAGAGGTGAAAAGCTGGTTTGCGTTCGCATTACAGAAATGTGAGGAATTGGCTCTGCTAGCTGCGGCATTGAATCAGCCAGAAGGCAGTAAACAAGCAGAATTGGATGCTTACAGTGCGCCAATCCGTGCTCGCCGTGAATCTAAACGGGTGAATAATCAGACGGTTACTGAGCGACTTACCGCAATTAATCCACAGGACAGTGAGCGTAATCAGCCATATCCACAACGTGCAGAAATACAGCGCCAGCGCTATAACTTGCCATTGTGGCCGACAACAACAATTGGATCATTCCCGCAAACAACGGAAATCCGCAGCTTGCGTCTGGATTTCAAAAAAGGCCGGGTAGATGGTACTAACTATCGAACCAATATTTGTGAACATATTAAGCAGGCAATTAACGAACAGGAACGTTTAGAATTAGATGTCTTGGTTCATGGCGAAGCTGAGCGCAACGACATGGTGGAATACTTTGGTGAACACTTCGATGGTTTTGTCTTTACGCAGAATGGTTGGGTTCAAAGTTATGGGTCCCGTTGTGTTAAGCCACCAGTGATTATTGGTGATATTAGCCGTCCTGAAGCTATCACTGTGGAGTGGGCGAAATATGCTCAATCGTTGACAGAGAAACCTGTCAAAGGAATGTTAACCGGGCCTGTAACTATTCTCTGTTGGTCATTCCCAAGGGAAGATGTCAGCCGTGAGACGATTGCTAAGCAAATTGCATTGGCACTGCGTGATGAAGTGAATGATTTGCAGGAAGCTGGCATTGGTATCATCCAGATTGATGAACCTGCATTGCGAGAAGGTTTGCCACTGCGTCGGGAAGAATGGCAAGCTTATCTAGACTGGTCGGTAGAGGCATTTAAATTGAGTGCTGCAATTGCTAAAGATGACACGCAGATTCACACTCATATGTGTTATTGCGAGTTCAATGACATCATGCCTTCTATTGCAGCATTGGATGCGGATGTGATTACTATTGAAACTTCCCGTTCAGATATGGAGCTGTTGGAGTCATTCGAAAACTTCTCTTATCCAAATGAGATTGGGCCGGGTGTTTATGATATTCATTCACCTAACGTACCTAGTGTTGAATGGATTGAAGCACTATTACGCAAAGCAGCTGATCGTATTCCGGTCGAACGTTTGTGGGTTAACCCGGATTGTGGCTTGAAAACTCGTGGTTGGACCGAAACTCGCCAGTCATTGGCAAATATGGTGCAGGCGGCGAAACGTCTACGTGAATCGGCGAAATAACTAATCTAACAATTTGCCTGTCACCTCTAATGGGTGATGGGCATTTTTCATAAAATAATCTTTCTCTTAGGG
Source organism: Photorhabdus heterorhabditis (assembly GCF_001280945.1). Taxonomy (NCBI): domain Bacteria; kingdom Pseudomonadati; phylum Pseudomonadota; class Gammaproteobacteria; order Enterobacterales; family Morganellaceae; genus Photorhabdus; species Photorhabdus heterorhabditis. The sequence continues at coordinate 29,300 of NZ_LJCS01000032.1, forward strand.
GAGTTTGTCGCTTAATGGGACTTCCTCTGTAATAAAACTTTTTGTGATTTATATATTCCATATTGATATTGGAAAAAATATATTTTATTAACAAAATACCCGCAACGTAACAAAATGGAAACTGGAAGCATTGTAATAGAAACTAAATAATTAATGAGAGGATTATATGGATGTAAATAATTTGCAAGGTAAGAAAAGTAGCTCTCGAAGAGATTTTCTAAAAAGTGGTGCTGTTATCACGGCTACGGCTGCACTTGCTCCGATTGGTTTGGCCCGTGCAGAAGGAAAATTATCGTCACAGAATGGAATAGGTGTGTGTACGCTTGCTCCAGAGCAAATATCAGGGCCATATTTCCGAAATAGTAAAATTGTAAGGAGGGATATTACTGATTCAGAAGCAGGAATACCTTTTTTATTAAAAATCACTATCATGGATGAGAAAACATGTAAGCCTGTCGATAAATTATTTGTTGATATTTGGCACTGTAATAGTCGGGGGAAATATTCTGGCTGGAGTTATATAAGCCCTGATATACCACCTAAAGCCGGTGAAATATCCGCTATCGACAGAACTGATGATAAAGTTTTTCTAAGAGGTGCTCAACAATCGGATAAAAATGGAGTGGTCAATTTTACTACTATTTATCCTGGGTTTTATGTTGGTAGGGCAACTCATATTCATATTGCAATTAGACAGATTAGCAAAGATATAAATGAAAAAGAGCATTTTTCCTTTGTTGGTCAGATGTATTTTCCTGAAGAAATCAACACAGAGGTTTATAAATATGATCTGTATTCAAAACGGAAGATAATCAGAACCAAAAATCATGAAGATGAATATTTTAAAAATATGAATGGTCATCTTTCAGAAATAAAATTAACAAAAATAGATGAATCTGATATTAACCGTGGAATATTGGGTGAAATAATTTTATCAATAGACTTGGAAAATATATCTAATTTCATAACTAAAGATGATTTATATTCTCATGCGGTATGACCGATTCTGTTGAATAGACTAAATTTCAATGTAATAACAGTCGAAATTATAAAGTAACCTATGTAAATAGTATGCTGATTAGTCATTTAAAAAAAGTATCAGGTGCTTGATATACCCAATAGATTTCAATTTGCAGCGTGGCGGCAAGTGAACGCAGCCAACAAAGAGGCAACTTGAAAGATAACAGGTATATACCCAATAGATTTCAAGATGCATCGCGACGGCCAGGGAGCGAATCCCCGGGAGCATAGATAACTATGTGACCGGGGTGAGTGAGTGCAGCCAACAAAGAGGCAACTTGAAAGATAACAGGTATAGTTACATATGGACATTGTGCAGGCACAGAGAGAGAGGATTATCTTTGCTGTTTGGTTAATATTATCCAGTAGATCGTGGTTCTCTGTGCCTGTCATTTTCGTGGAGAGTTTTCAACCGCAGTGAGCGAAACATCAAATTAATGAGTTGCACCTCCACTGATGACGACATCCTCACTGTTTTTTAATGCTTCATCGATGGCAATTTCCAGCGCTGTTATGACAGTTTCTAAGGTCATACTTGGAGTACCTGAGTGCCGAGCTGCCTGCTCAGGCAGATAGGGAATATGGATAAATCCACCACGTATTTCAGGATTGGTGTATGCCAAATGATGCAACAAGCCATACATAACGTGATTACAGACAAAAGTGCCTGCGGTTTGTGAGATTGAGGCAGGGACTCCTGCTTTATGCAAGCCTTTGACTATCGCATTGATCGGTAATGTGGAGAAGTAGGCCGCAGGGCCTGTTACGACTATGGGAGTATTGATAGGCTGATTGCCTTGATTATCAGGAATACGAGCATCATTAATATTAATTGCTACGCGTTCTACGGTAATATCTGGCCTACCGCCCGCTTGTCCTACTGAAATCACTAGATCAGGTTGTATTTCATCAATAGCGGTGTATAGGCAAGCCAGAGAGACATCGAATACGCATGGAAGCTGGCGAGCTTCGACCCGCGCTCCGCATAGTCTGCGACCTTGCAGCTGTTTAGCTGCTTCCCATGACGGGTTTATCGTTTCATCGTCGAAAGGATCAAAACCTGTAATTAAAACTGTTTTTTGTGGCACCATAGATAGCACTCCTGCATGTTGGAAAAATTCTAATATGTTTAAACAATATGCATTCTATAAAAGGTGATTGTGATATTTATATTTGTTAATTGTTACATTTTTATTGTAAATATAATTATAACATTGTGAAAAATAATAAAGAAAAAACATTTCATTAGATATGGAAATAAAATATAATTTTTTTTAATTTTTCACGATAATAAAAATTCGATGAAAATATAATTCGATGTATTGTACTGTTGGTTTATATACCCAGTGGATTTCAAGATGAATCGCGACGGCAAGGGAGCGAATCCCCGGGAGCATAGATAACGATGTGACCGGGGGAGTGAGTGCAGCCAACAAAGAGGCGACTTGAAAGATTACGGGTATAAACATAGGAGCGGATAATTTATATTTAATGAAGTTGCAGTAGACCTTTGTTTTTCTTCTTCACGGTTAATAAATCAAATCAGTTATTTGGGCCTATTCTCTTCTTGGTGTTGTTTGAAATATAAATATAATTAAACAATTTATTGTTTGTTTCCCAGTGTGAATGTATTCAGATAGCTTATGATTGAGAGAAAACATTCGGCTTTTTTTGTTAAATTTGCAATTGTTGTTCAATCCCGTGTTAATCTTCAGTAATAGTTAGACCACTCATTTTTTCTTGTTTTATGGTTATTTTGTGACTTATGTCTCAAAATAATGTACGTTTTTCTTTTTTATCTTACTTTAAAGTGATATTTATCACTAATAGATGTCTAAATACTCAATACAGTAGATTTCAATTAATTTCATTATAAATTCTTCCCTCTGAGGAGTCTGATATGTCTGATGTGTTTCACTTGGGTCTGACCAAAAGCGACCTGCAAGGCGCAACTCTAGCTATTGTTCCGGGTGATCCGAAACGTGTGGAAAAAATTGCAAGATTAATGGACAACCCAGTTCATCTTGCTTCTTTGCGTGAATTTACGTCATGGCGAGCAGAAATTGATGGTAAAGCAGTTATTGTTTGCTCCACGGGTATAGGTGGTCCATCAACGTCCATTGCTGTTGAAGAATTAGCACAATTAGGTGTTCGTACTTTCCTGCGTATTGGTACAACAGGGGCAATTCAAGAAAATATTAATGTTGGTGATGTACTGGTAACCACGGCGGCTGTTCGCTTGGATGGTGCTAGCTTGCATTTTGCGCCGATGGAATTTCCGGCAGTTGCAGATTTTGAATGTACAACTGCGTTGTATGAAACGGCAAAAGATTTAGGTGCAACGACACATGTTGGCGTAACAGCTTCTTCAGATACTTTCTATCCTGGTCAGGAACGTTATGATACCTATTCTGGCCGTGTTGTGAGTCGTTTCAAAGGGTCAATGGCTGAATGGCAGGCAATGGGCGTCATGAACTATGAAATGGAATCTGCAACTTTGTTGACTATGTGTGCAAGCCAGGGGCTGCGTGCGGGTATGGTTGCTGGTGTCATTGTTAACCGTACTCAGCAGGAAATCCCTGATGTTGAATTGCTAAAGAAAACCGAGAGCAGTGCATTGATGATCGTAGTAGAGGCTGCTCGCCGCCTATTGTAAATCATATTCTTTAGGGCCGGAATATTCCGGCTCACTCTTCTTTTTAGATAGAAATCTGTTAATGTCTTAATATTTTACAACTAATTAAGAGTAATCATGATTACAACATCCTTCTTATTACATCCATCGGCGCTTCCCCTCCATGGAGGGATTAATTTCCGTGATTTAGGTGGTAAAACGGTAGTCAGTGGCGGGAAAATCAAATCAGGTTTACTTTTCCGTTCCGGTTCTCTAGATCTTTTGACAGAAAAAGACCAATCTTTCTTGGCAAAGAAAAACCTGTTTCAAATTATAGATTATCGGGATATAAGTGAAATATCTGATAAGCCCGATCAGATATGGAATGGTGCTAATTATCACCATGCCCCTGCTAATCCATTATCTGAGGAGGTGAATGCTAATCTGGAGAAATTAGCGTCAGAAACGTTGGAACAATTTAATCCACAGGCATTTATGTTCCGTCTTTATGAATTATTGCCTTTAAAAAACCCCGCTTATAAGACACTGGTTAGCTTACTGCAACAGCCGGAAAAAGGCGGAATAGTACAACATTGTGCGGTAGGTAAAGATAGAACCGGTGTAGGTTCTGCGCTGGTGTTGTTTGCACTTGGCGCTGATTTGGACACGGTAATGGAAGATTATTTGGTGACTAATTCTACGTTGGCTCCTTACCGAGAGTATTTGTTGAATGAACATGCGAAAACCATGAGTGACAATGTGGTTGAGAAATTCGCTTATGTCTATTCCGTCAGAGAAGAGTTTCTCATGACGGCATTAAACAGTATTAATCAGAATTATGGCAGTGTAGATGTATGGCTGGAGAAAGACTTTGGCCTTGATTGTGCAGCCCGTAAGAAATTACAAGGTTATTTCCTTGAATAAAATATCGGTTTAATTCTGGTTAATACGGTAGTAGTTAAATTGAATATGGTATTAATCAATATAGGAATATGAATTTGAGCCTCCATGAATTAGTTGATCTGGTTGTAGATTTTGTTAAAGCCCATGATACTTGGATCATACCGATAATTTTCTTACTCGCTTTTGGTGAATCTTTAGCTTTTTTCTCCTTGCTATTGCCAGCAACTATCATATTGCTCGGATTAGGTGCATTAATAGGTGAAAGTGGCCTTAATTTTTGGCCAATGTGGTTGGCAGCAGCAGCAGGGGCCTTTTTCGGCGATTGGGTATCCTACATCGTTGGTGCTTATTTTAAAGGTGATGTTGTCAAGATTTGGCCGATTTCCCGCAAGCCACAGTTGTTGACACGAGTGCACCATTTCTTTGATCGTTGGGGTATTTGGAGCATTTTCTTCGGTCGGTTCTTTGGCCCATTTCGTGCAATTGTGCCATTAGTGGCGGGGATCTGTACTATGCCATTGCGCTATTTTCAAATTGCTAATATCTGTTCTGCACTTATCTGGTCTTTTGGGATATTAGCGCCAGGTGCTTTTGGTTTGCAATGGCTGGCTGAATGGATGAGCTGATTGCGAGTGGCTTCGCAAACTGAACCATTTATATAAATCAATCTGGACATATATACAGTATCTATTTAATTTAACTGGCTGAAGAATGTAACAGAGGAAATACAGGTGGATATCCAGTTGCTATATATGTTGATTGGTATTTTCGGGGGCTTGCTGGGTGGGGGCGTTATCGTCTGGCTTTCTGTTTATCAACGTATTCAGCAACAAGAACGGGAGTTCCGGGAATTAAACAGCCAGCTTGCAGTTGCCAATGAAAAACTTGAGCAGTTGGCTTACTGGCGGGCTGAATGTGAACAATTGAACCAGGAATTGCGAGCCCAGAGAGAAGTCAACAGCGTGCAGGAATCTGAACTACGGGAAGTGACTACTCGGCTGGAAGAGAGTCGCCTTGCAGCTGAGGAGAAACAGCGGTTATTGATCAATAGTGAACTACGTCTGAATACTCAATTTGAAAATTTGGCTAACCGTATTTTTGAACAAACTGGTCGTCGTACAGATGAGCAAAATCGGCAGAGTCTTAGTAGTCTTCTGACTCCGTTTCGTGAACAACTTGATGGTTTTCGCCGCCAGGTACAGGAGAGTTTTGGTCAGGAAGCCCGTGAACGGCATACTCTTACACATGAAATCCGTAATTTACAGCAACTGAATGCCCAGATGGCGAAAGAGGCTGTTAATCTGACAAATGCCCTTAAAGGTGATAACAAAATTCAAGGAGATTGGGGGGAAGTGGTGCTTGCTCGTATTCTGGAAGCCTCTGGGTTACGAGAGGGACATGAATTTTGCACTCAGGTGAATATCAAGGTAGAGGGTAACAGTCGTTTCCAACCCGATGTTATTGTTCATTTGCCGCAAGGGAAAGATGTGGTTATCGATGCCAAAATGTCACTAGTGGCTTATGAGCGTTATTTTAACAGTGAAGATCGGCATCAGCAGGAATTAGCCCTTCAGGACCATATTAACTCAATTAAAGGCCATATTCGCGGCTTGAGTCGTAAAGATTACCAGCAACTACCTGGGTTGAAATCGCTGGACTATGTACTGATGTTTATTCCAGTTGAACCCGCTTATTTGATTGCGCTCAACAGAGCGCCTGAGCTGCTTGATGAGGCACTTAAACACAATATTATGCTGGTTAGCCCATCAACATTATTAGTTGCAGTGCGTACTATCAATAACTTGTGGCGATATGAGTATCAGAGCCAAAATGCTCGTTTAATCGCGGATAAGGCTTCTAGAATGTACGATAAGATGCGTTTGTTTGTTGAGGATATGCAAGGTTTAGGGCAAAGCTTGGATAAGGCCCAACTTAATTATCGGTTGGCAATGAAAAAGCTTACTGAGGGACGTGGTAATCTGATTAGCCAGGCGGAGGGTTTTCGTAGTTTAGGAGTTGAAGTAAAACGTCCTATTGATCCTGAATTAGCTGATAGGGCTAACCAACCATCCTGTGCTAATGATTAACGCTAGGATGGGGTTTTGTATGAAAGGCTGATACACTTTTATAACAGTTTGAGTAAAAAGCGGGCAAATAACATGGTAGACCAAACGAAACAAACCACACATTTTGGTTTCCGCACTGTAGCGAAAGATGAAAAAGAGGGCATGGTAGCTGAAGTGTTTCATTCTGTTGCTGCAAAATACGATTTAATGAATGATTTAATGTCGTTTGGCATCCATCGTATCTGGAAGCGTGTGGCGATTAATGCCAGTGGTGTTCGCCGGGGTCAACGGGTGCTTGATTTGGCTGGTGGTACGGGAGATCTGACAGCTAAATTTTCCCGCATAGTTGGTGAGAAAGGGGAAATTGTTCTTGCTGATATAAATGAATCTATGCTGAAGGTTGGGCGTGAGAAATTACGTGATACTGGTATTGTTGGTAATGTCAGTTATGTGCAAGCTAATGCGGAAGCTTTACCTTTTCCTGATAACTATTTTGATTGCATCACTATCTCTTTTGGTTTACGCAATGTGACTGAAAAAGAAAAGGCCCTGCGCTCTATGTTTCGGGTTTTGAAACCTGGTGGGCGCTTATTGGTGCTTGAATTTTCTAAACCTTTGCTTGCACCATTAAGTAAAGCTTATGATGCTTATTCTTTCCATGTGTTGCCAAAAATTGGTCAAGTTTTTGTGCAGGATGCTGATAGTTATCGTTATCTGGCGGAATCTATTCGTATGCATCCTGATCAAGAAACACTTAAAACAATGATGGAAGATGCTGGCTTCGAACAGGTGACTTATACCAATATGACTGGCGGCATTGTTGCACTACATAGAGGTTTCAAATTCTGAGATGGAAAGGCCATCACTGAGTAAAACTATGAATTCCACATTGATGCCGGTTTTAACCGCAGTGATGGAAACATCGTTGAATCACATGTTGTACCGCGAACCTGTGTTGAGGCTAGCCCGTATACGCTTGATGGGTAAAGTTTTGTCGATTGAACTGAAAGAAATGAATACACCACTTACACTGGTATTCAGTGAAAAACAAGTGGACGTATTAAGTCAATGGACTGAATCTGCCGATTGTACAGTTAAAACTAATTTTTCTGTTTTGCTTAAGCTACGGGATCGTCAACAGCTTTCCAGGTTACTCAATAATGGTGAAATAGTTATTGAAGGGGATATGCAGGTCGTTCAGCAATGGTCTGCTTTGCTGGATATGGTTGAATGGGATTTGGCCCATTACCTTTCCCCTTATGTTGGAGATATCGCTGCTGAAGGTATTAATCAGGTAATTAAAAAAGGATTTCAGTTTTTTTCCGGTTCAATAGCGTGCCAGAAAAATTATCTGGTGGAAACATTAACAGAAGAATGGAAACTGGCGCCAAATAAGCTTGAAGTGGCTCATTTCAGTGAAGAAGTTAGCGTGTTAACCGAAGATATCAGGCAAATAGAGCAACGATTGGCGGTATTAGAGGGAAAATATGACACCAAGTGAATTAAGACGCCTTTATTTGATTATACGGGTTTTGCTTTCTTACGGATTGGATGAACTGATTCCCCGGATTCGTTTGACTTGGCCTCTTCGTTTTGGGCGTTATTTGTTATTCTGGATTCCGAACAGACATAAAGATAAATCACTTGGGGAGAGATTACGACTTGCCTTACAGGAGTTGGGACCAGTCTGGATTAAATTTGGCCAGATGCTTTCAACAAGGCGTGATCTTTTTCCACCTGCAATAGCGGATCAATTGGCTTTGTTGCAAGACCGGGTTGCCTCTTTCGACGGTGCTTTAGCTCGTCAATATATTGAAACTTCTTTAGGGGGAGAGCTGGAAACTTGGTTTGATGATTTTGAACCTAAAGCTTTAGCTTCTGCTTCAATTGCTCAGGTACATACTGCTCGGTTAAAAGAAAATGGTCAGGAAATCGTTATTAAAGTAATCCGCCCGGATATTCTGCCAATTATTAAAGCAGATATCCGGTTAATGTATCGTCTGGCTAACTGGGTACCAATGTTATTGCCCGATGGGCGCCGTTTACGTCCTCGTGAAGTCGTGAGGGAATACGAAAAGACGTTGATTGATGAGCTAAATTTACTGCGTGAAGCAGCTAATTCAATTCAGCTTCGCCGTAATTTCGAAAAGAGTTCAATGCTCTATGTGCCAGAAATTTATTCTGATTATTGCCGTGAAAATGTTCTGGTGATGGAACGGGTTTATGGTATTCCAGTTTCTGATATTGAAGCGTTGGAAGCGCAGAATACCAATATGAAATTACTGGCTGAACGGGGAGTTCAGGTTTTTTTTACTCAGGTTTTTCGTGACAGTTTCTTTCATGCGGATATGCATCCGGGAAATATTTTTGTCAGTTATGAACATCCTGAAGATCCGTTTTATATTGGTATTGATTGCGGTATTGTTGGTTCTCTTAATAAAGATGATAAACGTTACTTGGCTGAGAATTTTATCGCTTTCTTTAATCGTGATTATCGGAAAGTTGCTGAACTTCATGTGGATTCAGGTTGGGTGCCCAGTGATACCAATGTTGAAGACTTTGAGTTTGCAATTCGTACAGTTTGTGAACCAATATTTGAGAAGCCGCTTGCAGAAATTTCATTTGGGCATGTTCTTCTGAATCTGTTTAATACTGCACGCCGTTTTAATATGGCAGTACAGCCTCAGTTGGTTCTTCTGCAAAAGACGCTTTTGTATGTAGAAGGCTTAGGACGGCAGCTCTATCCACAACTTGATTTATGGAAAACAGCAAAACCGTTTCTGGAGGAGTGGTTACATAGTCAAGTCGGATTACCTGCGGTTATTCGTGCACTGAAAGAAAAAGCACCTTATTGGGCAGAAAAGTTGCCAGAGCTACCCGAATTAGTGTATGACAGTCTTCAGCAGCATAAGTATTTGCAAGCCAACATTGAGAAGCTGTCAGATCAGTTAAAAGGACAACAGATAAAACAGCGGCAGTCACAGTATTTGCTCGGTGTTGGTGCGACATTGTTTCTCTGTGGGAGTTTGTTTTTGTTGTCTGGCTTAGCAAATATCCCTTGGCTGTTTATAGGCATGGGCGCTGTTTCATGGCTGTTTGGCTGGTGTAGGTTGAGTAAAACTTAGTAAAATTTGTCTTAGGTAGCTTTATTTGAAGGTCGGTATTTTCGAAGACATAGTTCGTCGTATAATGAGCTATGAATGATAATCCCTGTTAATAGAGGTAAATCAGGATGGGCGGTATAAGCATTTGGCAATTACTTATCATTGCGGTCATTGTGGTGCTGTTGTTCGGCACAAATAAACTTCGTACTCTGGGTTCTGATCTTGGGGCATCTATTAAAGGTTTTAAAAAAGCGATAGGGGATGATAATCAGCCTGATCACGCTCAGAAAACCAGTAATGATGCTGATTTTGAAACTAAAAACATTACTGAAAAACAATCTGTAGCTCGATCTGAAACATCTGAGAGCAAAAACAAAGAGCAGGTATAAACCGTGTTTGACATTGGTTTTGGCGAGCTACTATTGGTTATGGTCATTGGCTTGGTGGTTCTGGGGCCAGAACGGCTACCGGTGGCAGTAAAAACGGTTGCTGGTTGGATCAGGGCATTACGTTCTTTGGCTGCTAACGTCCAAAATGAGCTTGCCCAGGAACTGAAATTACAGGAACTCCAGGAAAGCCTAAAAAAAGTCGAAGAAGAAGCAGGCTTGCAGAATTTATCTCCGGAATTAAAAGCTTCGATGGATGAGTTGAAAGAAGCGGCTGAATCTTTGAAAAAAGCATACCAAACCGAACCTGATGCGGGGAATATGCAAGCATCAGAAATAAATGGGGTGGCCCAAAAGTCGGCAACGTCTCAGATTGTGGCTTCATCCGGATCTTCTTCTCCAGTGGATGATAAAGCGGCTTCTGATGCGAAGAAAAAAACTTCTGATTAAGTTAATGGTGAACACTAAAACATGGCTGTTGATGATACTCAACCACTTATCAGTCATCTTATTGAACTGCGCAAGCGAATTCTAAACAGTTTACTGACTGTATTAGTGGTTTTTTTAGCATTGGTTTATTTTTCTAACGACATCTATCAGATGATTTCTGCACCTTTAATTAAGCAATTGCCTCAAGGTGCCAGTATGATAGCGACGGATGTTGCTTCTCCCTTTTTCACACCAATAAAATTGACCATTATGGTGTCGATATTTGTATCTGCACCTATGGTTCTCTATCAGGTGTGGGCATTTATTGCTCCTGCATTATATAAGCATGAGCGCCGCTTGATGATCCCTCTGCTTTTTTCCAGTAGTTTGTTGTTCTATTTGGGGATGGCATTTGCTTACTTCGTCGTATTTCCGATAGCTTTTGGATTCTTTGCTAAGACTGCTCCTGAAGGAGTTTTGATTGCAACAGATATCAGTAACTATTTAAGCTTTGTCATGGCACTGTTCATGGCTTTTGGTGTTTCTTTTGAAGTACCAGTTGCCATTATTTTATTGTGCTGGAGTGGGGTGGTGACACCTGAATCCCTGAAGAAAAAGCGCCCGTATATTTTGGTAGGCGCTTTTGTTGTCGGCATGTTGTTAACGCCCCCAGATGTCTTCTCGCAAACTTTACTGGCTATTCCTATGTATCTGTTGTTTGAACTGGGTATTTTGCTCTCTCGTTTTTACACTGGGCAGCGCAAACTGGGAGATCGTTCAGAAGACGAGCAAACATCGGAAGCAAATACGGAAAAGTGATAATAGTAATCTTAACATGTTGTTCTGTAGTGCTAAGATATTAACACAAAGCGATAGCATATTAATTAACCCAGCGCTAGTGCGCTGGGTTTTAAGTTAGGAGAGCTATATGGGCTATGTATTTCCAGGCACTTTCCCAGGCCGCCGAATGCGCCGAATGCGCCGTCATGATTTTTCCCGTCGTTTAGTTGCTGAAAATCAATTAACTGTTAATGATTTAATCTATCCTGTATTTGTGATGGAAGGAACTCACTGTCGTCAGGAAGTTCCTTCTATGCCAGGAGTGTATCGTCTGACAATTGATCTTTTGTTGAAAGAAGCTGAAGAGATTGCTCGGTTGGGTATTCCTGTGTTGTCTCTGTTTCCTGTTATTGAAGCAGATAAAAAATCTTTGGATGCGAAAGAAGCTTATAGCCCTGATGGGCTAATTCAGCGGACTATACGTGAGCTGAAAGATGCAGTTCCTGAACTGGGATTACTAACTGATGTGGCATTAGATCCGTTTACTACACATGGTCAGGATGGGATCATCGATCAGGATGGTTATGTAATTAATGATGTAACCAAAGAGATCTTGGTTAAACAGGCGCTGTCACATGCGGAGGCTGGTGCTGAGATTGTTGCACCGAGTGACATGATGGATGGGCGGATTGGTGCAATTCGAGAGAAGCTTGAAGAGGAAGGTCATGTAAATACTCAGATTATGGCTTATTCCGCTAAGTATGCTTCTGGTTATTATGGTCCTTTCCGTGATGCTATCGGCTCAAGTAGTAATCTAAAAGGTGGTAATAAAAAGAATTATCAGATGGACCCAGCCAACAGCGATGAAGCATTGCAAGAGATTGCACAGGATTTGCAGGAAGGCGCTGATACTGTGATGGTTAAACCGGGTATGCCTTACTTGGATGTTATCCGTAGGGTAAAAGAGACATTTGGTGTTCCAACCTTTGCTTATCAAGTATCTGGCGAATATGCCATGCATATGGCTGCTATCCAGAATGGCTGGTTACAGGAACAGGTAATTATAGAGTCCCTGTTATGCTTCAAGCGTGCAGGAGCAGATGGCGTACTGACATATTTTGCAAAACAGGTTGCTCAACAGTTATTTGAGCAGCGGTTTTAATATTGATTAAAAACGGGTGAATATGATTCTGCCCGTTTTTTTGTTTGGTTAAATTTTCACAAACTGCTTGTTATCAAGTGCCTTAGGTAATTGCTTATTCAGAATATTAAGCAACAAAATAGAACGGGTTTCTCCATCTGGCTCATTGTAGATAGCTTGTAATCCTTCAAAAATTCCTTCTGTGATTAATACCGTGTCACCAGTCACAGGTGTATTTGGTGATACATATTCTTGCTCTGTCGTAGACATGATTTCATTAATCAGCGTTTCCGGCACGATAGCCGGATGTATACCAAAACGGACAAAATGGCTGACGCCGCGCGTTGAATTGACAGTCGTAGTATGGATAACTTCTGGGTCAAACTGAACAAACAAATAATTAGGGAAAAGTGGTTCTGTATTCACAGTACGTTTACCACGGGTTATTTTTTCAATTCTCGCAGTAGGAGTCAGGCAGGCAACATCCTGTCGTTCTAGATTTTCTATTGCTCGTGAAATTTGTCCACGTTTACAGTAGATGAGGTACCAGTTTTCCATGTTTATTTAACCTTGATCCAATGACTATTAAGCATAGCAAAATAGGAAAGGGCATTACAGGCATTATCTTAGTGATAATTGTTTGATGATAGATATTTATTGTTATGAGTAGGCACTGTATTTTCAGTAAAAAAGCGATGAGTAATATTATGGTAGACCGTTGGTGATTCTTTCTGCAATTAATAGGGGGAAAAAATAAATGTATAAATATTTCTGCTTAATAATGGCAAACTTTCAGATAATTCGAGCTAGTTAATCTATGCTAAAGATCGGTTGGATATAATGTTTGCCGAGCATGATATCTGCTCTGTTAATTGCAGGTATATTTGGCTCTGAGATCGCAAGGTTGAATTAAACCCATTGCTTTTTATTAAGTTATTGGTTTACCTTGTAGTCTTCCAAAAAAACACAAAAAAGCTGAATGGGATAGCTTATAATGTTTTCCCCCCTTAAAAACCGGCATGAATGGATAGTATGAAATACCGTGATTTGAGAGACTTTCTGACCTTGTTAGAGCAGAAAGGTGAATTGAAACGTGTCAGCCTTGAAGTTGATCCTTATTTGGAGATGACTGAGATTGCGGATCGTACTCTTCGTGCTGGTGGACCGGCCTTATTGTTTGAAAATCCCAAAGGCTATTCAATGCCTGTATTGTGTAATTTGTTTGGTACTACCGAACGTGTTGCTATGGGGATGGGGCAGGATGATGTTAAAGCTTTGCACGATGTAGGTAAGTTGCTCGCTTTTTTGAAAGAACCTGATCCCCCGAAAGGTTTTCGTGATTTGCTGGATAAGTTGCCGAAATTTAAGCAAGTCCTTAATATGCCGACCAAACGGCTTAGTACTGCGGCTTGTCAGGAACAGGTTTGGGTTGGGGATGATGTAGATTTAAACCGTATCCCTATAATGCACTGTTGGCCAGAGGATGCGGCTCCGCTGATTACTTGGGGGCTGACAGTAACACGTGGCCCAAATAAAGAGCGGCAAAACCTTGGTATTTATCGCCAGCAGGTGTTGGGTAAAAATAAACTCATTATGCGTTGGTTATCTCATCGTGGTGGGGCTCTTGATTTTCAGGAATGGTGTCAGGCACACCCAGGAGAGCGTTTTCCTGTTGCTGTTGCGTTGGGGGCTGATCCGGCAACGATATTGGGTGCTGTGACGCCAGTTCCCGACACGTTATCAGAATATGCATTTGCTGGGCTGTTAAGGGGACATAAAACAGAAGTTGTGAAATGTCTTTCAAATAACTTGGAAGTGCCAGCAAGTGCAGAGATCATATTGGAGGGATATATTGAGCCTGGCGAGTTAGCCCCTGAAGGGCCATATGGTGACCATACGGGTTATTATAATGAAATTGATATGTTCCCAGTGTTCACTGTGACACATGTTACTCAACGTCACGATGCTATTTATCACTCGACTTATACTGGTCGCCCGCCAGATGAACCTGCGGTATTAGGGGTTGCATTGAATGAGGTGCTGGTTCCGATTTTGCAAAAGCAATTTCCTGAAATTGTCGATTTTTATTTGCCTCCAGAAGGTTGCTCTTATCGCCTTGCAGTTGTGACTATGAAGAAACAGTATGCAGGTCATGCTAAACGGGTCATGATGGGGGTTTGGTCATATCTGCGGCAATTTATGTATACAAAATTTGTTATTGTTTGTGATGATGATATTAATGCCAGAGACTGGAACGATGTCATTTGGGCAATAACTACGCGAATGGACCCGGTAAGAGATACAGTATTAATGGATAATACTCCAATCGATTATCTCGACTTTGCATCACCAGTTTCAGGATTAGGTTCGAAAATGGGAATGGATGCAACGAATAAATGGCCGGGGGAGACGCAGAGGGAATGGGGACGCCCTATCGTGATGAGTGAGGAAGTGCGTACTCGCGTCAACAAAATTTGGGATGAATTAGATATTTTAAGACCATAAGAGGGAACGCATGACAACACTGAGCTGTAAAGTAACCTCCGTAGAGGCTATTACTGATACGGTTTATCGGGTACGGTTACTTCCTGATTCTCCGTTCTCATTCCGTGCCGGTCAGTATCTGATGGTGGTGA
This sequence comes from Photorhabdus heterorhabditis, assembly GCF_001280945.1. Taxonomy (NCBI): domain Bacteria; kingdom Pseudomonadati; phylum Pseudomonadota; class Gammaproteobacteria; order Enterobacterales; family Morganellaceae; genus Photorhabdus; species Photorhabdus heterorhabditis. The sequence continues at coordinate 44,379 of NZ_LJCS01000032.1, forward strand.
TGGATGAGAGAGATAAGCGTCCGTTTTCAATGGCATCAACGCCTTCAGAAAAGAAGTTTATTGAACTACATATTGGTGCCTCCGAACTGAATCTGTATGCAATGGCTGTGATGGATAGAATTCTTGAACGGAAAATAATTGATGTTGATATCCCTTATGGTAAAGCTTGGTTCCGTCAGAGTAGCACTAATCCGCTGTTATTGATTGCAGGTGGTACGGGGTTTTCTTATACCCGTTCTATATTGTTGACAGCTTTGGAAGAACAACCTGAACGCCAGATCTCTATTTACTGGGGGGGAAGAGAATCACAACATTTATATGATCTTGCCGAATTACAGCTACTTACAGATAGTTATCCTAATCTGATAGTTGTTCCAGTTGTTGAACAGTCGGAGAATGGCTGGTGTGGGCGTACTGGGACAGTTCTCAAAGCGGTGCTAGAAGATTTTGGTAGTTTGTCCAATTACGATATCTACATTGCTGGGCGTTTTGAAATGGCAAAAATTGCTCGTGAGCGCTTTTGTTGTGAGCGTGGGGCCTCTGCTGACAGTATGTATGGCGATGCTTTCGAATTCATTTAAAATGATAATAAAAAAACCCGCCCCTGACAGGCGGGAATTACGGCAACAACGACTCAGTTATAGTATTTTTTACAGATAAGTTCTTAATCCATTCTTTCTATGATGGTGGCAATACCTTGGCCTAAGCCGATACACATGGTTGCCAGACCAAATTGAACATTGCGGCATTCCATCAGATTCAACAATGTTGTTGTGATGCGAGAACCTGAGCAGCCTAATGGGTGTCCGAGAGCAATTGCGCCACCGTTCAGGTTGACTTTGTCATCCATACTATCCAGCAAATTCAGGCCCTTCAGGCAGGCAAGTGACTGAGCAGCAAATGCTTCGTTTAGTTCAATCACGCCAATGTCATCCAGTTCTAAACCTGCTTTTTTGAGCGCCATTTGTGTAGCAGGGACTGGGCCATATCCCATAATGGAAGGATCGCAACCAACAACTGCCATGGAACGGATACGGGCACGAGGTTTCAGCCCCAGACTCTTGGCATAACTTTCACTGGTTATCAGCATTGCAGATGCACCATCGGATAAAGCAGAGGAGCTTCCTGCTGTGACTGAGCCTGTTACTGGATCGAATACAGGACGCAGAGCAGCCAGATCTTTCAGATTAGCATCTGGGCGGATCACCTCATCGTAATCAAGTAGCTTCAGTGTGCCATCGGCATCGTGACTATAAATTGGTGATATCTCGTTGGAGAATGCGCCTGATTGTGTGGCTTGTGTTGCACGTTGATGAGAACGAAGTGAAAATTCATCCTGCATTTCACGGCTGATATGGTGAATTTTTGCCAGCATTTCAGCGGTTAAACCCATCATACCTGCGGCTTTAGCAACGCTTAGACCCATTTTAGGGTGGAAATCCACACCATGAGTCATCGGAACATGGCCCATGTGTTCTACGCCACCAATCAGAGTAGCATTGGCTTCTCCGGTCATGATCATACGGGCGCCGTCATGCAGTGCCTGCATTGATGAACCGCACAGCCGGTTAACAGTCACGGCGGGTACAGAGTGAGGAAAACCAGCCAGCAATGCAGAATTACGGGCGATGTTGAAACCTTGTTCCAGAGTTTGTTGAACACAGCCCCAGTAAATATCATCTATCTTGTGTTTCTGTATTGCCGGATTACGCTTAAATATTTCTTTCATCAGGTGAGCGGAGAGATCTTCAGCCCGGACCTGACGGAAGGCACCACCTTTTGAGCGCCCCATGGGGGTACGGATGCCATCAATAATGACTACATTTTCCATGTTTCCAGACCTCACACTGTTGTTCCGGTGCTGACAGCAATCGTTGCTGCTGTAGGATAGTAACTTTCATTACGTTCAGCTTTGGCTTTCAGACCAGGTGGCACCTGATAAAGAGCACCGAGGTGAGCATAATTTTCAGCCATTTTTACGTAAGCTGCTGTTCCCATTGTTTCCAGATAACGGAAAACGCCACCACGGAACGGAGGGAAACCGAGGCCATAGACCAGAGCCATATCTGCTTCTGCTGGGCTGGCAATGACACCTTCTTCCAAACAACGGACAACTTCATTGATCATTGGAACCATAGTACGGGCAATGATTTCCTCGCCGGAGAAATTATTCTTCGGTTGGCAGATGGTTGCCAGAAGTTGATCTGTTTGATCGTCCTGCTCTTTCTTCGGTTTGCCTTTCTTATCCTGCGTGTATTTATAGAAACCAGTGCCGTTTTTCTGCCCGTAACGTTGATTTTCATATAAAACATTAATGGCATCTTTATAATCAAGCTGCATACGATCTGGGAACCCTTTGGCCATGACTGACTGGGCATGATGTGCAGTATCAAGACCAATAACATCAATAAGATAAGCAGGACCCATCGGCCAGCCAAATTCCTTCTCCATAATTTTGTCTATTTGGCGGAAATCGCCACCGTCACGTAACAACAGACCGAAACCAAAGAGATAAGGGAGTAGCACCCGGTTTACAAAGAATCCCGGGCAATCATTAACTACGATGGGGGTTTTGCCTATTTTGCTGGCGTAAGCAACTACGGTTGAAATTGTCTTTTCAGATGTTTTTTCACCCCGGATAACTTCAACCAACGGCATACGATGGACCGGATTAAAGAAATGCATACCACAGAAGTTTTCTGGACGTTTTAAGGCGTTGGCTAATTCTGAAATTGGAATTGTTGAAGTGTTGGATGCCAAGACACAATCTTCATTAACTAAATTTTCAGTTTCTGATAGTACAGCCGTTTTGATTTTAGGATTCTCTACTACTGCTTCAACCACGATTTGAGCCTGTTCAATACCGGCATAATTTAATGTAGGTTGAATAGAAGAGAGGGTTTTTGCCATTTTTATAGCATTCAGACGACCACGTTCAAACTGTTTGTTTAAAAGTTTCGCCGCTTCATTCATGCCTAACTCAAGGGCCTGCTGACTGATGTCTTTCATCATAACAGGGATCCCTTTCCGGGCAGATTGATAGGCGATACCACCCCCCATAATTCCTGCGCCTAGCACTGCAGCATATTCAGGTGTTGTGACTTCTTTCAGATGTTTTTTCGCCAGTCCTTTTATGTACTGGTCATTAAGGAAAATACCGACTAAAGCACGGGCAACATTTGTCTGTGCCAGAGGAATAAAGCTGGCAGTTTCTTGTTTCAGTGCTTCATCACGGCCAAGTTTAGCGGCTTTTTCTATGGATTTAACTGCAGTGATAGGTGCTGGGTAGTGTGGGCCAGCAACTTTCATCACCATGCCTTTTGCTACACTAAAACTCATACCACGTTCAATGTCATTAAGTTTCAAAGGCTCTAACTTTGGCTGGCGTGCTGCTTTCCAGTCTAGGTTTCCTGCAATAGCCTGTTCCAGCATTGAGACTGCAGAATCAATCAGTTTTTCATTAGAAACAACGGCATCAATAAGGCCATTTTTCAATGCTTCTTCCGCACCAATATCTTTACCTGCGGCGATGATATCCAGTGCATTGTCTGTCCCGATAAGGCGTGGAAGGCGAACTGAGCCGCCGAAACCAGGCATGATACCAAGCTTGGTTTCTGGCAGCCCAATGCGCACGTCGGGGGAGGCTACACGGAAATCTGTAGATAGAACACATTCACAACCGCCACCTAGAGCATAACCATTTATTGCCGAAATGGTTGGGACGGGTAAATCTTCTATCCGGTTAAAAATGCTATTTGAGAAATCAAGCCATTCTTGCAGTTTTTCTACGGGTGAATCAAATAAAGAGAGGAATTCAGTAATATCCGCACCAACAATAAATGCGACTTTCTCAGAACGTAATAAAACGCCTTTCAATCCAGCTTGTTGCTCTAGGCTTGCGACAGCCTTATCCAGAGATGCAACAGTTTTGGTATCCAGTTTATTAATAGCGGCTGGGGCATTGAAAACTAGCTCAGCAATGCCATCTTTCAGCCAGCTTACTTGAATTGTTTCACTTTGATAGAGCATGTCGTTCTCCTAAATGAGCGCATACCATCTGGTATGACCAGATGGGTTTGATTGTGGTTATTATGTTAAGTAAATGCAAATGAGTGATTAATTTTTTGCAAGGGTGATCACAAGTAAGATTTATATCTCATGGGCAATAATTGTTTTTATATTTTGATAAATAAGGGATTTAGTAGGATCAGATAATATTGAAATGATTTTGACGTGATACCTGCAAAGATCAACGATTGTGATAAGCTGATGATTCAGACATAAAATAAAAAAAGGTCAATTGAAATGGAAAAGTTGGCATCTCTGTACCACGAACATATCTCTACATTACAACAACGTGCCCGTGAAGTATTGGCACATAATCAATTTGACGCTCTGCTTATTCACTCTGGAGAGTTACAACGTATTTTCCTTGATGACAGAGACTATCCTTTCAACGTTAATGCTCACTTCAAAGCTTGGGTGCCAGTAACTAAAGTGCCTAATTGTTGGTTATGGGTAGATGGTATTAATAAACCTAAATTATGGTTTTATTCACCAATAGATTATTGGCACAGCGTAGAACCGTTACCAACCAGTTATTGGACCAAAGAAGTCGAAATGATTCATCTGGCAAATACCGGAGATATTAATTCAGAGCTAAATTCTTATGTAAAACATAATGTTGTTTATATCGGTTGTTCTCAACAAAGAGCAAAAGAACTTGGTTTTTCTGAACATAATATTAATCCAAAGGCTGTTCTGGATTATTTGCATTTTTATCGTTCATATAAAACAGATTATGAATTGGCTTGTATGCGTGAAGCGCAGAAAACGGCTGTTGTTGGGCATTTGGCAGCTCATGAAGCATTTCAGGCTGGCATGAGTGAATTTGATATCAATATATCTTATCTGATGGCAACAGGTCACCGTGATACAGATGTTCCTTATGACAATATTATTGCTATGAATGAGAATTCAGCCGTCTTGCATTACACAGTATTACAGCACAATGCACCTGCCGAAGCGCGTAGTTTTCTGATTGATGCCGGTGCTGAATATAATGGCTATGCGGCAGATATTACCCGTACTTATGCAGCAAAAAGTAATAACGAATTTGCTTCTCTGATTAAAGATGTAAATGCTGAACAAAAAGCTCTCATCAGTACAATTAAAGCAGGAGTTCGCTATACCGAATATCATATCCAAATGCATCATAGAATCGCCAAATTGCTGAAAAAACATGGGATTGTGAAAAATATTAGTGAAGAGGCTATGGTTGAAAAAGGGCTGACAATGCCATTTTTTCCGCATGGTATTGGTCATCTTCTTGGATTACAGGTTCATGATGTGGCAGGATTTATGCAGGATGATACAGGTACGCATTTAGCAGCGCCGGATGTATATCCATATCTACGCTGTACCCGTATTCTGGAACCTCGTATGGTGCTGACCATTGAACCGGGCCTTTATTTCATTGAATCGCTGCTTGCATCTTGGCGTGAAAGTGAATTTAGTAAACATTTTGACTGGAATAAAATAGAGATGTTTAAACCTTTCGGTGGTATACGTATCGAAGACAATATTGTTATCCATGAAAATAAAGTGGAAAACATGACTCGGGATCTTCAACTGCCATAATGAAACCTTATTTGATACCGGCAGCTTCAGTGAGTTGGGCTGAAGAGATTAAAAAAAGCCGTTTTATTACTCTGCTGGGACATACCTGCGGAGTAGATGAGGCTAAAGCGTTTATTCAGCAAATTAAAGCTCAATACCCTGACGCTCGTCATCATTGCTGGGCATTTGTTGCTGGTGCACCAGATGATTCACAGCAATTGGGTTTTTCAGATGATGGTGAACCTTCAGGAACCGCTGGTAAGCCAATGTTATCCCAGCTTATGGGAAATAATGTTGGTGAAATAACAGCGGTTGTTGTCCGTTATTTTGGTGGAATAAAATTAGGTACTGGTGGATTGGTTAGGGCATATGGAAGTGGTGTCCAACAGGCGCTGAAGTTACTGGAAACAAAATATAAGGTTCCACAGAAACTCTGTTCTTTACAGTGTGAATATGCCCATATTTCTATGGTTGAACAGTTATTACAGAAGTCAGCAGGAAAGATCATTTCCAGTGAGTATACAGAGAGTGTTACTTTGCAAATTTCACTCCCAGCTACCCTAGTGGGTGAAGTCAGTGATAAATTACGTGATCTGAGTCGTGGTGTACTGAATTTAACACCTGATTTGTAAATATTCTCTGTAACTGGATTTCTAAGGAACCAGCTGAATGCATTTTCGTGCCATAACCCGTATTGTTGGGCTGCTTGTCATTCTTTTCTCTGTCACTATGATTATTCCCGGGTTGGTAGCGCTTATCTATCGTGATGGCGCTGGGCGTGCATTTAGTCAGACATTTATTTTTGCCTTAGTTATTGGTCTGATACTTTGGATACCTAACCGGGAGCAAAAACACGAATTAAAACCTCGAGAAGGGTTTCTTATCGTGGTTTTATTCTGGACGGTATTAGGAAGTGTTGGGGCTTTGCCTTTCATCTTTTCTGAACAGCCAAGTCTTTCTATTACAGACGCATTCTTTGAATCTTTCTCTGGTTTAACAACAACCGGTGCGACAACACTTATTGGACTTGATTCCTTACCTAAGGCGATTCTCTTCTACCGGCAGATGTTGCAATGGTTGGGTGGGATGGGGATTATTGTATTGGCGGTTGCAATACTGCCTCTGCTTGGGGTTGGGGGAATGCAGCTCTATCGAGCTGAAATGCCGGGACCTTTGAAAGATAATAAAATGCGTCCGCGAATTGCTGAAACGGCAAAAACTTTATGGTTGATCTATGTGTTACTGACAATTGCTTGTGCTCTGGCATTATGGGCGGCTGGCATGTCAGTTTTTGATGCTATTTCTCACAGCTTTTCAACTATCGCGATCGGTGGATTTTCTACTCATGATGCCAGTATTGGTTATTTCGATAGTCCCGCGATAAACACCATTATTGCGATTTTTCTGTTGATTTCTGGTTGCAACTTTGGTCTGCATTTCGCGGTGTTAACGGGACGTAGTCTGACAGTATATTGGCGAGATCCTGAATTCCGTATGTTTATCTCCATTCAATTAGTTCTGGTGATTATTTGTACTCTAATATTATGGAATCATGCTGTTTATAAATCGGGGATAGAGACATTAAACCAAGCTTTTTTCCAGGTTGTCTCAATGGCGACAACCGCTGGATTCAGTACAGATAGCTTTGCCCGTTGGCCATCATTTTTGCCCATATTGTTATTGTGTTCTGCTTTTATCGGTGGCTGTGCCGGTTCGACGGGGGGGGGACTGAAAGTTATTCGTATCTTATTGTTATTCCTGCAAGGTTCCCGTGAGTTGAAGCGCTTGGTTCATCCGAATGCGGTCTATACCCTTAAGTTAGGACGAAGGGCATTACCTGAACGTATTATTGAAGCTGTCTGGGGATTCTTCTCTGCTTATGCTTTGGTATTTATCATTAGTTTGTTGTTACTGATTGCAACAGGTGTAGACGAGCTTTCTGCTTTTTCTGCGATAGCCGCTACACTGAATAATCTAGGGCCAGGGCTGGGTGTTGTTGCAGATAACTTTACTGCAATGAATCCGATAGCTAAGTGGATATTAGTTATAACGATGTTGTTTGGTCGTTTGGAAGTATTCACTTTGTTAGTTTTATTTACACCGACCTTTTGGCGTGAATAGCCTATTGGGAAAAGGGTATAGATATGAATTGTTTATTGCTTTATTCCAGTCGAGATGGGCAGACGAAGAAAATTATTACTTGTATTGCTGAAAATTTACGCAGAGCAGGGGAAGTATGTGATCTTAAAGAATTGGCAACAGTAGAAAGAGTCAATTGGGAATCTTATGACAAGGTTATGATTGGAGCTTCAATCAGATATGGCCATTTTAATCCAGTACTGAAAAAATTCGCTATTTGCCATCAACAACAACTTAATAAAATGCCCACCGCATTTTTTGGCGTTAATCTAACCGCAAGGAAGCCAGAGAAATGTACTCCTGAAACGAATGTATATGTTCGTAAATTTTTGCTTAATACACCTTGGAAACCAGATCTGTGCGGTGTTTTTGCTGGCGCATTACTTTATCCTCGTTATCACTGGTTGGATCGTGTAATGGTTAAATTGATCATGAAAATGACTGGAGGGGAAACGGATACAACTAAGGAGATTGAATATACAGATTGGCAGCGAGTCGCTCGTTTTGCCGATGATTTCCTTAGAGTCTCGAATGAAAAATAATCAATTTGTTCTTTTTATCAATGTTTTGTTGAAAAAAACCGCGGTCGTTAACTTTTTTCAAATAAACACTTGCCAGCGCCGAAGAACGCCCTATAATGCGCCACCACTGACCGACACAACGCTAAGAAAACGTGTGGGGTTGGGCAGGGGAGCGCAAATAAGCGCTTGAC
>NZ_LJCS01000033.1:0-52694 GCF_001280945.1 Photorhabdus heterorhabditis
CTTTCCACAGAGAATATTGATGATTTAATAGTGACATCATCAAACTATTCTAATGTGAAATTAATTGACCGTCAGAATGAATAGTGTGAAATGTGATCAGCGATCAGTTATTTACTGCTGTTAATGGTGAATTAGATATATTAAATTCCGAAAAATCACGATAAGACTGGAGATATTGTTTCCTTACGCCCGACCTGACTCTTTCAGTTTTCGTGTGATGGTATTACGCCGATAGCCTGGCAATCGGGCCATAGCAAGCTCCTATAATGAAAATAAATATTATTTAAGTTTTAATAAAATCTGGCTTTTTTAAAATTAATAGAACAAGTAACTTTTTCTATTTAATAAAATACATAACTCAGATTAATACAAAAATATAGAATGTAATTATTTATTTACACTTAGTGTAACCATTATTTGACAGAAATAAATTGATCCTTTAGCCTACCTTTCTATAACTATTTCAATCAATTCAGAAACAGAGGAAAGCGTGAAGAATCGCACTCTTGGCAGTATTTTCATCGTAGCGGGAACAACAATTGGTGCAGGAATGCTGGCTATGCCACTGGCGGCGGCGGGTGTTGGCTTTGGTACAACGTTTGTGATGTTAGTCGCTCTTTGGGTTTTAATGAGCTATACCGCTTTATTGCTGGTGGAAGTTTACCAGTACAACCCGGCAAATACCGGGTTGGGAACACTAGCAAAACGCTATCTGGGGCGCGGCGGTCAATGGCTTACCGGTTTCAGTATGCTATTCCTGATGTATGCTCTGACAACAGCTTATATCAGTGGTGCCGGAGAATTGCTATCAGGCAGCCTCTCTTCATGGCTGGATAAACCTGTTTCCGTATCATTTGGGATACTGACTTTCACTATTGTGGCCGGCGGCGTTGTTTCTATTGGTACGCAATCTGTTGATATGGTGAACCGCCTGTTGTTTACCGCAAAAATCATCTTCCTGATTATTATGCTGACAGTCATGATGCCCCATATAAAAAGTACTAACTTGCTCTCAATGCCTTTGGAGCGGGGCTTAGTATTATCTGCCATTCCTGTAGTATTCACCTCTTTTGGCTTTCACGGCAGTGTGCCAAGTATTGTGAGTTATATGGGGGGCGATACCCGTAAGTTACGCAAGATATTTGTCATCGGGAGTGCTATCCCACTGGCGGCTTATATCCTGTGGCAATTAACCACACTGGGAGCAATTTCTTCCCATACTTTTGTCGGAATTCTGTCAGAACAATCGGGGTTAAATGGACTATTACAAGCGGTGAGAGAAGTTGTCGCGACTCCTCGAGTAGAGCTTGCTGTCCATCTATTTGCCGACTTAGCTCTAGCAACCTCATTTCTTGGCGTCTCTTTAGGTTTGTTCGATTACATAGCAGATCTGTTCAAACTCCGCAAAAATGCGACAGGCCGCCTGCAAACAGGTGTAGTGACTTTTGTTCCACCGTTACTTTGCGCTTTATACTATCCAAACTTTGTTATGGCTCTGACTTTCGCGGCAGTAGCGCTGTCTATTCTCGCTCTGCTTTTGCCTTCAATGCTGGCATGGCGTAGCCGCCAAATTGAACAAAGAGCTTATCGGGTCAAAGGCGGAAAGCCCACTTTGGTTCTAGTGTTTCTTTGCGGGATTGCCGTTATTGCTATCCAGATTGGTATTGTTAGCGGATTACTGCCAGAAGTGGGTTAATCAGGCATGGAAATTGTCCACATCAGAAATAGTGTGGACAATTTCATAAAAGTGGATCAGAAATTCAAACCGACACCAACATAAAATCCATCAGCCAGTTTGTTATCCCGATCCCCCTCTTTCCCTCTCATATTCATCATTCGATAACCTGCATCCACTGTCAGCGGTTTAAATACTGTAAAACGCAAACCCCCATTTGCCTCAGTATAAGAATCAATACCGGAAGTTAAACCAGACGGAGCACCGTAAACTTCACCATACAGGGATAAAGACGGTGTAACAGCCCAGCTCAAACCGACGCCTCCAGCCAATGCCCCGCCATCTTTTCCATCTTTAGGTGATAAATAAAGCGCTTTACCGCCAACACTGGCGGTTAACGGACCAACAGGCAGGCTAAATGCGGTGCCAAAACTTCCCAAGTGCCCATTATGATCACTACGTGCCCAGTTACCATTAAAAGATAATCCAGCACTATTATCACCAATTGCAGCTGAAGTATTGGTAAAATGACGACCAGCTTGAAGATTAATAGAAATCGCATTTGCTGATCCAGTAATTAATAACAAACTGGTCGTTCCCGCAATAAGATAAGCCTTCATGATATTTCCCCTTTATTTACTTAATCTTAAGTATTTTACTTAAACACAATTCAATCAATGGACAACAAAAACAAATGAATCATCTATACTTACTAAATATGTGTGGATTTGTTTATTGAGTTTATTTAATGCAATCATTACTCATATAAAATAATTTTTCTACTCAACAATAAAGAAAAAAATAATATCAGAATAAAATTTTAATCTGTTGACCAAAACATTTTCCTTATCAGCGATCCCGCTGTTTTTTTTCATGTAAAACAGGAGAAGTGTGATGAAAAAGAGAGGACTTACAACGGTTGCAGGAGCTCCCGTCGTTGACAACAATAACGTCATTACCGCAGGACAACGCGGCCCTATGATGTTGCAGGATGTTTGGTTTTTAGAAAAACTGGCCCATTTTGATCGTGAAGTTATTCCAGAGCGTCGTATGCACGCCAAAGGCTCTGGAGCTTATGGAACCTTTGTTGTCACTAACGATATCACCAAATATACCCGTGCTAAGATTTTCTCTGAAATAGGCAAAAAAACAGAAATGTTTGCCCGTTTTTCAACAGTAGCCGGTGAACGCGGAGCAGCCGACGCTGAACGTGATATTCGTGGTTTTGCACTCAAATTCTATACAGAAGAAGGTAACTGGGATTTAGTGGGTAACAATACGCCGGTATTTTATCTTCGTGATCCCCTGAAATTCCCAGATCTTAACCATGTTGTTAAACGTGATCCACATACCAACTTACGTAATCCTGCCTATAAATGGGATTTTTTCTCTCACCAGCCTGAATCACTGCACCAACTAACCATTGATTTCAGTGACCGTGGTATGCCTAAATCTTTCCGTCATATGCACGGTTTTGGTAGCCATGCATTCAGCTTTATCAACTCAGATAATGAACGTTTCTGGGTGAAATTCCATTTCCGTTGCCAGCAAGGCATTAAGAACTTAATGGATGAAGAAGCGGAAGCGCTAGTCGGTAAAGATCGTGAAAGTTCTCAGCGCGACTTGTTTACAGCCATTGAACAAGGCGATTATCCGCGCTGGAAACTGAAAGTTCAGATAATGCCAGAAAAAGAAGCGGCTACAGTACCATACAACCCATTTGATCTGACAAAAGTCTGGCCTCACGGCGACTATCCAATGATCGAAGTCGGTTATTTCGAGCTGCACCGTAACCCTGAAAACTATTTCTCAGAAGTTGAACAAGCCGCGTTTAACCCTGCTAATGTCATACCCGGTATTAGTTTCTCCCCTGATAAGATGTTACAGGGTCGCCTGTTCTCTTATGGTGATGCTCAACGTTATCGTCTTGGCGTTAACCACCATCAAATTCCGGTCAATACTCCTCGTTGTCCGTTCCATAATTATCACCGTGATGGTGCAATGCGTGTCGACGGTAACAGCGGCAATACTGTGACTTATGAACCAAACAACGCTGGGTTGTTCCAGGAACAACCTGAATTCAAACATCCATCATTAGCTTTAGAAGGAGATGCTGACAACTGGAACCATCGTCAAGATGAAGATTATTTCAGCCAGCCTCGTAGACTGTTTATGTTAATAAACAGTAAAGAGCATCAACGTATGTTTGATCGTATCGCCAGTGAGCTATCGCAAGCACATGAAGATACTCAACGTCGTCAGGTTGAGCTATTTAGAAAAGTTCACCCAGAATACGGTGATGGTGTTGAAAAAGCCCTGAAAAAAATCAAAGGCTAATTTCTAGCAACGCTGTTCTTTAACAATCTCTGCCCATTATTACACGATAAATAATGGGCAGTAGCAGAGTTCAATTCCTATTTACATCATCAGCTTTTGCCACATCATAGATAACTCTGTGACCGGGGTGAGTGAGTGCAGCCAACAAAGAGGCAACTTGAAAGATAACAGGTATAGATGGATATATGATTTTTTCATTACCCCAGATAGTGAGTCCAAAAGATGGCAGGATAATTTGTTATCATTTATGTTTAATATTGCACTCAGAGATGGATATCCATCTCACCACACAAAATACAAATCAAAATAGCTCAATATAAACCTGGCAAATCCAACACCCATTTTTTGATTTGCTGACGGGAAATTTTAATACCGCTATTTTTAAACTGATGAGGTAACAGATAGTAAGCCACTGGACGCTGAAAAGAAGCCAGTTTATCAATCAGCCATTCGGGCAATGAATCAATGACCTCAGATGAATTACTGTCGATAACAACAGCGGGACGATAACCAAATTCAGGATCGGGTACAGGAACAGCAAAACTTTGCTTTACTTGTGGATAGGTATTAATCACCCGCTCAATTTCTTCCGGTTGAATGCCTTCTCCACCGCTGAAAAATTGATTATCCATCCGGCCAAGTATTCGTAATTCACCATTTTGCCTCATTCCCCGATCTCGGGTATGAAACCAACCATCACTATCAGTCAATGGTTGTAATTTACCATCCAGCCAATATCCTCTGGCAAGGCTATCAGAACGAATATGAATTTCCTCATTTATCAACCGAATTTCCTTACCCGGCAGTGGATTTCCCACACCAGAAAACTCATCTGCTCGTTTAACACATACCGTTGAAGCCAGTTCCGTCAAGCCATAACCACACCAACAACGAATGCCTCTCCGTTCTGCCCTTTGAGTCAATGCAACCGGGATCATAGCACCACCCAAAAGCACTTCTTTCAAATTTGGTAGCGGATTTTGTGACTGCTCCAGTAACCGCCAGAGCTGAGTCGGCACTAATGAAGCATGTGTACAATCTGCCAAAGCATGCTCCAGTGGATTAATATTTCTCAGTACCAAAGAAGCTCCTTTCATTAACCAGCGCCAAATAATCCCCTGACCAGATACATGAAACAACGGCAATGAAAGCAACCAACTATCTTGCTGTTGGAAATTCATCACAGAAAGTACATCCTGCGCACTAGCAAGATGGGCATAGATTGAATGAACAGCCGCTTTAGGCAATCCAGAAGAGCCGGAAGTCAAAATCATACTGGCTGGGCGCATTGCATCCCATGCAGCAGCACTATCATCAGAATTCAGTGAGTTACTTTGCCAATTAAGAGGACTGGAATTTATAACGAGCAAATCATCACCACAGAAATCAGCAACAAAATCAATCTTCAAATGTGGCAGTAATTCAGACAGGAGTATTTCAGGCAATTGAGGATTCAGTGGCAACACCCGCGCACCACACTGTAGTGCTGCAAGATAACAAAACAGCATCTCTTCGCTATTTTTCCCCCGCAGCATGACTCCGCTTCCTTCAACGACCCCCTGTTGGCGAAAATTGGCCGCTATTGCATCCAAAGAAGTCACCAACTGATGCCAGTTTAGAGAGCGATTAGGCAATCTGATGGCAATATGTTCAGGATTAAGAGATGCCCAGTAGCGCCACGGCCACTGGGTAAATGGATTTAACTGCACCATGCGATTTCTAACTCGTCCAATCCTTTTACTGGAATCGTGCTACCCGGCCAACAACGCACTAACTGAAACTGAATCAATTCCAGCGTATCCAACCCAGGAATAGTCGCAGGCGTCAACCAATGAGCAATGCGGGCAAGCTGACTCAGGCCGAAACTGGTTTCAATACTGGAGCTGATCACCGCCTCTAATCCAGCATTGTGCGCAGCTGAAATCAACTGACAACAGCGGGTAAGACTGCCAACTAACGTGGGTTTGATAACAATAGCGGCAACCCCTTTCTGAGCCTCTACTTTAAAGCCTTCATCACGGACACTTTCATCCCATGCAATGGCGATCCCTGTATCACGGGCAAAAGCAAGCGATTCTTTCGCGGTTTGACAAGGTTCTTCCAAAAAGGCAATTCGGTGGCGGTAATCAGGATTCACATATTTAGCAAAGCCATCCGCTTTAACACGATTCCAACTACGGTTAGCATCCAGCCGCAAAGCTAAATCCGGTACTGCTTCCAACAGAACATTAACCACCATACCGTCACGTACTGCTTCATACAGCCCGACTTTTACCTTGGCGATTTTTTGCCCACTCATTTCACTGAGACGAACAATCAGTTCATCAGGATCACCATTACACAGTGGTGCTTTCCGGTAATCAGCTTCTTCCGGCAATTTACTCTGTAATTCAGCTATTGCGCAGCTAATTCCAAATGCCACAGAAGGTAATTCACTTTCGTCAGACTCAGCACCAAGACACCACTGTTTAAGCCATGTCGTAGCAGTTTCACCCGCCTGCTCAAGCGTTTCCTTGCTGAATTCGGGCAGAGGTGCAATTTCACCCCATCCCTGTTGACCATTTTCCTGCAAGTGAACCAGAAAGCCGTCACGGGTTTTAAGCCGCTGATATCGCAGGACAACGCCTGTTTCCATCGGCAAGCTGAATCGGTATAAAGTTGCGGTACGCATCATGGGTTACGTTTAAATTTGCTGAAATCAGGGTTGCGTTTCTCATTGAAGGCATTTCGTCCCTCTTGACTTTCTTCTGTCATGTAGAAAAGCATCGTGGCGTTACCTGCCAGTTCCTGCAATCCAGATTGACCATCACAGTCAGCATTCAGAGCAGATTTCAAGCAACGCAGAGCCATTGGACTATTTTCCAACATTTCACGGCACCAACGAACAGTCTCTTTTTCCAGATCCGCGTAAGGTACAACCGTGTTAACCAGCCCCATCTCTAACGCTTGTTTAGCATCATACTGACGACACAGGAACCAGATTTCGCGCGCTTTTTTCTGACCGACAATTCGCGCCATATAAGACGCCCCCCAACCGCCGTCAAAAGAGCCAACTTTAGGCCCGGTCTGACCAAAAATAGCGTTATCAGCGGCAATAGTCAGATCACACACCAAATGCAATACATGACCGCCACCAATAGCATAGCCAGCAACCATAGCAACAACCGGTTTTGAGCAATTACGGATTTGGCGCTGAAAATCCAATACATTCAGGTGATGCATACCATTGGCATCCTTATAGCCTCCGTAGTCACCCCGGATTTTCTGATCACCACCAGCACAAAAGGCTTTTTCACCCATACCGGTTAGAATAATCACACCGATAGAACCATCATAACGGGCATCATCTAATGCCTGCATCATCTCTTTAACCGTCAACGGACGGAACGCATTACGTACTTGCGGGCGATTGATGGTGATTTTAGCAATGCCATCGGTGGATTTGTGATAAAGAATATCTTCAAACCCTTCGGAACAGTCCTGCCATTCAATTTGGGCGTAAAGTTCTTCTTCGCTCGGGTAAATCATACTCATAATTCCTTATAATCAAAGAGTGATAAAAAATGGTTTACTGCCGTAGCAAACGCTGTCGCGTTCGCTCTGTGGCCATTATGCCCAACATGCTGAATAGTTTGCAGGGGTAAGGCATAATGTTCTGCCAATTGCTGGAATTTCTTATCATTTTCGCCGCACAAGTACATGAAAGGTAATGTCAGTTGTTGCAGTACAGGAACCAACCAAGGTTGATGTCCAAGCGAAGTATTTTCCAGCATATCAGCCACACAATTGCCATTATTCTGGCGGCGTACTTTAATCAGTTGCTGGCGCTGTTCAGGTAATAGATCAGAAAATACTGTCTGCTGATACCAATCAGACAAAACTTGTTCAATCGGCTGGGAACGAAAACGTCTGGCCCAACCTCTATCGTGGTTGAGACGATCATTGCGCTCCCGCCGGGAAAGCAAACCCGGGTTTCCGCCTTCAACCAGCAACCCACATAGCCCCCGAATATCACCATAACAGGCATAATTCATAGCAATGCGTCCACCCAAGGAGTAACCAATCAACCAATATTGATCAATTTGCTGTTCTCTTAACGTTTCCGACAAAAGACGATTCATATCTGTGAAATCTTTTATCTGCACCTCTGCGGAATCGCCGTGACCGGGTAAATCTATTATCAATGAGGGATACTGAGCACACCGCTTCACTAATGGCAACCATTCATCACCACGGCCCAATAATCCATGCAACCAAACCAGCCACGGGCGATCATTGTGACTGTTGAACTTATGGCAAACCAGATTCACAGCATAACCACCTGTTTTAAAAGCTGTTGCAAACACTCAGCGCCTTCTCTATCTGGTACTTTCAGTTCAATCAATGTCGTTTCATTTTGTTGCCATGCTTGTTCAGTACACTGCTTCAAGTCAGTCCAGCTTTGTGGGCTAACATATTTCAGGCCAAACATAGCGGCAGCATGATCAAAATTGACGTATTGAGGCATGCAGTAAAAACGCTGTCTTTCCTCTTCCGGCGTCGGCAGTAAAGAGAAAATTTGTCCACCGTTATTATTAACGACGATTAATACTGTTGAAGAGGAAGGATGACGCAATAATGCCAGGCTATTCAAATCATAAAGGGCAGATAAATCACCAATAATAGCCAAAGTTGGTTTTGCCGTTGCTCGCTGTACGCCTGCCACAGTAGAAATCAATCCATCAATACCGCTTGCCCCTCGGTTACTGTAGACCGGATAGCCTGCTGGCAATTGTCCCAATGCATCTATCAGACGAACTATCAGACTGTTACCCACAAATAACTGCCCGTATTCAGGTAATAATTCATTCAATCGATAAGCCACAGCTGCTTCACTGAATTTCCCTGCCAGTGCTGCCCTGACGCAATTAACCGCTTTCTCTGACCAGATTATAAGCTCTTCTGCCCACGGTGTACGCGATTGTGCCGGGTGAACCAGTAACCAGTCAGCAATATTACAGGTTAATTTTCTGCCACGATGATTAGCGGGATCAAGCCGCCCCGGTATTGCATCAATAATCCAGAACTCCTCTGGCTGACATTTAGCTTGCCACTGTAACAAACGTTTTCCTGTCAGGCTGGAACCAAACTGCACTACCAATTGCGCCTGAGCTAAAATTTCCTGTGCATGAGGATTATTCAACCATAAATCGGCGCAAGGTAATGGCTGGCCGGTTTGTGAAAGCGCATTGCCAATCAACGGCCAGCCCAATGTCTTTGCCCATTTAGCCACCTTAACGCCCTCTTGAGCACTCATTCGACCCGCCAATACAATGCCCTGCTTCTGTTGCCAATAGTGCCAATCCTGAACTTCTGCCACAACATTCGCGACTGGTTGACTCAACCAAGGTTTGTTGCTTTTCCACCAATCGCCTAACTGTCGCAACCACTCATCATATGGAGGTTCTTCATTACCATATAATGGCTCGGCAAATGGGCAATTAATATGCAAAGCGCCATGTTGCAAATTCGCCATAGCATGATCTATAACAGAAACTAGCCAGCTCGCCGTTATATCAGCTGTTGGTCTTGGCAAAGAAATTGTTTGGCATGGATGAGAAGCAAAAATACCATTCTGACGGATAGCCTGATTCGCACCACAATCCATCAATTCTGGAGGCCGATCGGCAGTAAGGAAAACGATCCGTTCGCCCGTCAAACTGGCTTCAATTAATGCAGGATAGAGGTTTGCCACTGCGGTCCCAGAAGTCACGATAACAGCAACAGGCTCTTTACTTGCTTTGGACAATCCCAGTGCCAGATGTCCTAATCCGCGTTCGTCAAAATGAGTATGACAAATCAGTTTGTTATTTGACGCGGCGGCCATTGTTAAAGGTGTGGAACGTGAACCTGGCGCAATGCAAACATGACGTAATCCGTAGCGAGTAAGTGCTTCCAATAAAAGTTCCGCCCAGCGGCGGTTAAATGCGCTGTTTGACATATTTTACTCAGAAAATATTTATAAAAGCTGACTATCAGTATACTAACGACATGGATAATTATTTCTTTATCCTAGTTCAATGAATTGACAGTTAATCGGAAAACATTTTTGCTAACTTACTCACCTTTCAGTAACGATCCCAGGCATTCAGCCCCCAGATCTGTGGAAACTGACTTGCAGCCAGTAAGTACTGCAATCGGTTGTCAGAAGAAATGAAATCTGTTGGGTATATGCAATTTACAAAAAAACGGTTCTTTTATTTACTACGAAAAATTTACTAAATAAATACCGTTATTATCAACCAAGAAATAAACATTTATATTTTGAAAAAACATTTTCTATAAAAATATATTTTATTTGCACAATAGCCAAATGGAATTATAAAAACATACACCTTATTTGTTAATTTTAACCATTATATGAACAATTAAGGATTTAATTAAGATATTATATACCTGTTATCTTTCAAGTTGCCTCTTTGTTGGCTGCACTCACTCACCCCGGTCACAGAGTTCTCTATGACATAGTTATCTATGCTCCCGGGGATTCGCTCCCTTGCCGTCTCGATGCATCTTGAAATCTATTGGGCATAAATCAAAACCTTTATTCAATGACTTAAGGTAAATAGAACACAATTCCATCTATTTTTTAAACAAGCCATAAATAATAAATTAAAAAACACCTGACTTACTCTTTACAAGAATACCATATTAACTACCTTTTAAATTAAAAATATAGAGATCATGTAATCACCACGCCATAAAAATACAACCAATTGTTTTAAATGAATTTTTTTAAAAAACACATTTAAATAATTTATATTTCTACATTCTAATGTCAATAAAAAAAAGATATTTAATCCATATAAACAAGAAAGAAAAAATAATATTTTTACATTAAATTAATAAAATAATAATTTACGCTATTTAATTCCATATATCAGATATAAAAAAACCATGAATAATTTTATTTAAAATTAATAGTCATGTAAAAAAATATTTAATAAAACTCATGAATTAAACTATTTTTTCAACAATCAACCCCATAAACTTATGTATTTTTAATTAAGATTATTCAATAAAAAATACAACGTGAATTTAACAACATGAGTATTATGACTTCCGGTTGTGCCTTGATGTATTTAATAATTTTTCAATAAAGCAAGAACTATTAATGGAGAAATATATGTTATTAGCTCAACTTCCAGAGGAAAAGATACTGAACGAAACAGATATTCCCTTAGCTACCTTACAATTACTGACTGGTAAACAAGAAGGTGTTGCACGCCCCGGCGGAATATTTACCAAAGAAGACCTGATTAATATCAAACTATATGTTAAGAAAGGGCTATCACTACCTTTTAATATTGAGCAAGTGAAAAGTTATCTTGGCTACCAACAAGTCAATATCGCTGGATTAGAACCCGAGGATATTCATGCCTTATTTGAAGAAATCCGTACCCACTCACTTAGCTGGAGTGAAGTAGAAAAAGATGTTCTGCAACAGAGCATAGATCTAGAAGTTGTTGGTAAACAAATTACCGAAACCGGAGATAATATAATCAGTATTATCAATGAGATGCCAATTATTGAACGTATCAAGAAAAAATTGGGAAACATCTCAAATAGACAACTTGCCGAGATAACCTACACCCACGAAGACAAAGAAGTCTCATATGCTCTGGGAGAAATCCTCGACACCATGAAGAACGACATCGAGAAACAACGGCAGAAAACCGAAAAGGTCAAAAACGAAGTATCCGATTTTAAATTAAAACTTATCGGCGGCAGACTGACAAACGGCAGTATTGCTATGGGCTTACAACCACAGGTTGAAAGCAAAAGAAAGCTAATGAAAGACAATAAAATGTCGGTCAACATTGAAGATCTGGACGAAAAGATCATCGAGAAAAAAGCAGAAATCGACCAACTTAGGCAAGATTACAACAAATTTGTGGGTCTGGCTTTTTCCGGTATCGCCGGAGGGATTATAGGTCTTGCGATTACTGGCGGCATCTTTGGCTCCAAAGCAGAAGAAGTACGAAAGCGGAAAAACATGCTGATCGAAGAAGTGCGTAGCCTGGAAGAAAACATTAAAGGTAAACGCTCACTGCAAAAATCCATTACTAATTTATCCCTTGATTTTAGCGATATGGATACCCGTTTGTTGGATGCAGAAGTCGCACTAAATCATTTGGATTACATGTGGCAATCCATGCTGACCCAGCTCAATGCCTCTAAAGATAAATTCACCCAAATTAACGATGCACTAAACCTGACCTCTTTTATAACTAAATTCCAGCAAGTAATAAGCCCCTGGAAAGAGGTAGAAGGTTCCGCCAAACAATTAGTCAAGGTTTTCGATGAAGCGTTGAAAGAATACAAACATCGCTATAACTAATCGTTTCCCGTATTACACAGAATTATAGAAAAAAGGAGCACAAAAATGACAGAAATCATCACTTTCCCTCAGAAAACTATTACTTATCCAGAAATCAGCGTAAAAACTTTGAGCCAAGCGGTGAAAAACATCTGGCGTTTAGCACACCAGCAAAAATCAGGCATTGAAATCATCCAGGAAAAAATTCTGCGGATAGGCGTATATAGCCGTGATATCGATGAAGCCGCTCGCGATTCTATACCTCAACTACAAGCCGTCCTGAGACAACTTCCTCCTCAAGACTATTTCCAAACTCTCATCGAAATTGATACCGCTCTGGAAAACCCTGAGCTGGATGAGGAGACACGAAATACCCTGTTGGAGGCTCGTTCAGAGGAGATCAGCAGTCTGAACAAAGATATCAAGAACGTCATTTCCAACTTACATAAAGAAGCTAACATAATGGCTAGCAAAATTGCCGATGTTCGCAATGTCATCATTGTAGAGCGCCTGGAGGAGAGTCTGAAAGAAGAGCAGGAAAGAAAAGAGGAATTACAGGCCGATATCACCCAGAAAGAGCAAAATAAGGCCAAACTGCTCCCAAATCGCAACAAAATCATCGAAAGCCAAGATATTATTCGCCAATATAATCTAGCCGATATGTTTAAGGACTATATTCCCAATGCCAGTGAACTGGACAAACTGAACCTGGATAGCCCTAAAAAAGAGCTTATCAAACAGGCGATCAAACAGGGTGTCGAGATCGCTAAAAAAATCCTAGGTCATATTTCCACCGGGCTGAAATATATTGAGCTAGCTGATGCCAGAATCAAATTAGACGCACAAATCTCTCAATTAGGCAAAGATTGCGACGATTTAAAAACCCAATTAAAAGGCGTAGAGCAACGGATTGCTGGTATAGAAAATGCGCATCAAATTGACAAAGAACGCACTACCCTACTACTCCAGGCAACTAAACTAGAACAGATATGGACTACCTTTGCCAACCAATTACAGGAAACAACAGACAATAAAACCAGCCAACAAGATTTGCCCAAACTTATAAACAACCAACTAGCTTTCCTTGATGATTTGGCACTGCAATATCACACAATGATACTGCACTAAGCGCAATTCCCTGCCCTTGATATAACCCGCATAGGGTGTCGTTCAAGATATTGAACGTAAAACAACCCGGTAAGGACAACCTTACCGGGTTTTAATTATTCCAAATAATTCATCACAATCGATTGATTATTTAGAGAATAATTTTCGCTTGCTGTATTACATCAATCAGCGGTTGAGGCCAGATACCTAACGCTAATACCAGTAATGCAGAAATCAGAACAACCATCCCACCGGCAGTCAATGCCCAGTTCCTTGGAGCATCACGGTTAAGGGCTTTCGGTGCAGGCAGGTACAAACTAACCATCACCCGTAGATAGTAATAAAGCCCAATAGCACTACCTACCACCACAGCACCAGTCAACCACCACAGTTCAGCCTTCACACCCAATACAATCACGTAGAACTTACCAATAAAGCCAAACGTCATTGGGATACCCGCCAGTGACAACATCATCACCGTCATAACTGCCGACAGGATAGGTTTATGCCAGAACAGGCCACGGTATGAGTAGAGGGAATCTGCATCTGGCCCTTTATATGGGCTGGACATTAAACTAACGACACCAAATGCACCGATACTGCTAAACAGATAACCTGCCAGATAGATACCCACTGTTTCTTCTGACAGCTGATGATTCTGTACCGCCACCATAGCCACCAGCAGATAACCTAAATGAGCAATAGAAGAATAACCGAGCAGGCGTTTAATATTAGTCTGCGTCAGCGCCATCAAGTTACCGAACAGCATAGAAGCAATCGCAATGATAGCTAATACCGTACGCAATGCTTCACTGTCTGCCATTGGTGCTTCAACAAACAGACGTATCACTACGGCAAAAATCGCTATCTTACTAGCTGTTGCCAGAAAGGTAGAAACCGGTGCAGGTGCTCCTTGATAGACGTCTGGTGTCCAGAGATGGAATGGTACCAGAGACAATTTGAAGCCAAGGCCAACAATCAACATACCCAGACCGGCCAGTATCAATGGTTGATAGATGTAACTGTCGGACAAACGATGCCCCAGCGCAGAAAAAGAGAGATCGCCCGATTCCGCATACAGCAATGCCATACCAAACAGCATAAAAGAAGAGGCTGCCGCAGACAGCAACATGTACTTAATAGCGGCTTCCAGCGGGCGTCTCTGACGATATGCATAGCCAATCAAACCAAACAACGGCAAAGTTAATAACTCAATGCCGATAAACAATGATGCCAGATGGTTTGCACAGGCCAGTAGAATACCGCCTACTGTTGCAATCAGCACCAGCAAGTAGAACTCTTCTTTATTATCTGGATAATTTTCCAACCAAGAATAGGCGAAAGTAGACGTTGCCAGACTCGCAACCAGCACCATACCAATATAGAGCATAGCATAGCTATCGACATGAACCAGCGGAGTGACATCCATTGCCTCCTGCTGTCCGACAAAATAGAGGGACAACAGCGCCAGGTTCAAACCTATCACGGTCAGAGTTGTATTAATAAAGTGATCGCGTCGCCACGCAATGGACAGCATCACAACGACTACCGTCAATCCGACGATCAACAGCGGTAACAGCGCGATCAGTTGTTGAGGAGTTATTGTCATGGCGAATTACGGCCTTGTAGTTGAAATTGAAGCTGAATACCAGGTCTGGACGTTATCCATCGCTGCCGCTGAAGTATCAAGGATAGGTTGTGGGTAGAAACCCATAATCACCAGTAATACCAACAGCACCATTACAATGGATATTTCTCGCATATCCATCCGTCTTAGTGGTTCATCTGATTTTGGCGTACCGTAATAAGCACGCTGCATCATATACAGCGCATAGACAGAAGCGAAAACCAGACCAAACACAGAAATCGTTATAATTAACGGAAATTCACTAAAACTACCAAACAGGATCATAAATTCACCGACGAAGTTACCGGTTCCCGGCATTCCCAGTGTCGCAACCGCAAAGGACAGCGATAACGCAGGCAAGAACTGCACACGTTTCCACAAGCCACCCATAAGATTCATATCACGGGTATGTAAGCGCTCATAAAGCTGACCACACAGAATAAACAGACCCGCAGCTGACAAACCATGAGCAATCATCTGAATAATTGCCCCCTGATAAGCAAGCTGGCTGCCAGAATAGATCGCGATTAACACAAACCCCATATGAGAGATACTGGTATAAGCAATCAAGCGCTTAATATCTGTCTGGCTAAATGCCATCCATGCACCATAGAAGATCCCAAGTATACCTAACCACATAGCGATAGGCGTAAACTCATGGGAAGCTTCCGGGAAGAGTGGCAAACCGAAACGCAACAAACCATAACCCGCTGTTTTCAGTAAGATACCTGCCAGGTCAACAGAACCCGCTGTTGGCGCCTGACTGTGCGCATCAGGTAACCACCCATGTAAAGGCACGACTGGCATTTTTACAGCAAAAGCAATGAAGAAGCCTAGCATCAGCAAGTATTGAACGGTATGTGACATCGGTGTATTCAGCAGTTTTTCATAGCTGAATGTCCATTCGCCCGTCGCGTTATAGTGGACCAGTACCAGTGCCATAATCGCAATTAGCATCACCAGACCACTCGCCTGGGTATAAATGAAAAACTTAGTCGCCGCAGTGATACGGGTCTTACCTCCTGAGCCTCTGTGGCCCCACAATGCAATCAGGAAGTACATCGGTACCAACATCATTTCCCAGAAAAAGAAAAACAGGAACATGTCGATAGCGAGGAACACCCCCATCACACCACCGAGTATCCACAGCAAGTTCAAGTGGAAGAAACCTTGATAAGGCTGATTCTCTGTCCAGGAACAGAGAATGGCCATCAGGCCCAGCAGTGCGGTCAATACCACCATCAGCAGAGATAAACCATCCAAAGCAAGGTGAATACTGATGCCAAAACGTGGAATCCACGGCATAAGAAATTCTGATTGCCATTGAGGTATTCCCTGCGGATTAGCCAAGGTATAGCCCCCCTGCAACCACAATTGCAGAGCGAGCACCAGAGTCAACCCCATCGAGATTAACGCTATCCAACGCGGTACACGGGTACCAAAGCGTTCAGCCTGCCAACTCAGCAGACCACCGATGAAGGGCATAAGAATTAGCCAAGGTAATAGCATGGCGCAATGTGTCCCTTAAATTAAACCAGTAGCAGCAGAGCTAAAACCAGCACTGCACCCAACCCCATAGAGGCAACGTACCAACGGACCTGTCCGTTTTCACTCAGGCTAAGACCTTTGTTACTCCAGCGTGATAACACTGCGGGAATATTCATTAGTGAATTTAGCGGATCGTTTCGCAATAAATGTGTAATGTTCTTGAACGGCTTAACAAATACCCAGTCATACAAAACATCAAAGCCCCAAGCATTAAACCACCATACAGACAGGAAACGGCCCGGAGAACTTTGTGCCACACTATTCACTAATCGACGTTTACCCAGATACAAGGCTACCGCCAGCAAAATACCGGCAACAGCAACCACACCGGAAATCACTTCCAACATCATTTTGCCTGTATCACTCGTTACATGGTCTTCCGGTAACACACCTACCAATGGTGGTACAATCAGCGCACCCACGAAGGTGGAGAGCACCAGTAATACCAGTAATGGCAGATGATGGGTAATACCTTTAACAGGGTGAGCTTTGGTTTTCGCTTCACCGTGGAACACAATGAAAATCATTCGGAAGGTATACAGTGACGTCATAAATGCACCAGCCAAACCCGCCAACATCAGGTTGATATGACCATGTGACATTGCCCCCCACAGAATTTCATCTTTACTGTAGAAACCCGCCGTGACAATGGGTAGTGCTGATAACGCCGCGCCACCAACCAAAAAGCAGATATAAACCAACGGAATGGATTTACGTAACCCACCCATTTTGAAAATATTCTGTTCGTGGTGACACGCCAGGATAACGGAGCCAGATGCCAGGAACAGCAACGCTTTAAAGAATGCGTGAGTCATCAAGTGGAAGATTGCAGCATCCCATGCCTGAACACCCAACGCCAGGAACATGTATCCAATTTGGCTCATCGTTGAATAAGCCAACACACGTTTAATATCTGTCTGCACCAGCGCAGCAAAACCAGCTAACACCAGAGTGATGGCACCGATAGTACCAACCAGTTGTAAAATCTCCGGCGCCATCAGGAACAGACCATGGCTGCGAGCAATCAGGTAAACCCCTGCGGTTACCATGGTTGCGGCGTGAATCAGCGCAGAAACGGGGGTCGGGCCTGCCATTGCATCGGCCAACCAGGTTTGTAACGGCAACTGAGCTGATTTACCTACTGCACCACCCAATAACATCAGCGTTGCCCAAGTAATCACAGAAGAACCCGCTTCCAGATGTTGCGGAGCCAAAACCGCTAACTCACGGAAGTTCAGTGTTCCCAGATTGTCATACAGAATGAACATGCCGATAGCTAGGAATACATCACCCACACGAGTAACGACAAAGGCTTTCATTGCGGCAGCACCGTTTGCTGGGTTGGTATAGTAGAAGCCAATCAGTAAATAACTGCACAGCCCTACCCCTTCCCAACCGAGATACATCAGCATCAAGTTATCCGCCAAAACCAGTATCACCATGCTGGCGATAAACAGGTTGGTATAAGCAAAGAAGCGAGAATACCCTTCTTCACCGCGCATATACCATGAAGCATACATATGGATCAGGAAACCAACGCCGGTTACCACACTCAGCATGGTAAGAGACAAACCATCAAGAACCAATGTGAAAGGAATACTGAAATTCCCAACTTCCATCCAGTTCCACAGGTTCTGGCTGTAAACCAGATCACCCGCCACATTCTGGCTGTTGAAATCAATAGCAACCCACAGAGTCACCAATGCAGCCAAGCCAATAGAACTAACCCCAACGGTGGCTGATGTGTTTTCAGACCAGCGGCCACGGGAAAATGCCAACAGCAAAAATCCTAACAGTGGCAACAGAATTGTTAAATAGAGTAAGTTCATCCGCGCATC
Organism: Photorhabdus heterorhabditis; assembly: GCF_001280945.1. Taxonomy (NCBI): domain Bacteria; kingdom Pseudomonadati; phylum Pseudomonadota; class Gammaproteobacteria; order Enterobacterales; family Morganellaceae; genus Photorhabdus; species Photorhabdus heterorhabditis. Next base: position 18,492 of record NZ_LJCS01000033.1, read on the forward strand.
TCACTGACTATATCAATATTCAGATTCTGGCGACGACGATAGAGCTGTAATAACAGCGCCAAGCCGATACTCGCCTCTGCTGCCGCCAAACTAATAGCCAGAATGAACATCACCTGACCATCTGGCTGGCCCCAATAGCTGCCTACCACAACAAAAGCCAGCGCCGCAGCATTAATCATCACTTCAAGCCCAATTAACATAAATAACAGATTGCGGCGGATGATAAGCCCAGTCAGGCCCAGAACAAATAAAATTGCCGCCAAAATCAGGCCATGTTGAAGAGGTATCATGGTTGTTCCTCCGAATTTCGGTTGCTGAGCACTTCACCTTGTTTGTGTTCACGACCAATGTGATACGCCACCACCATACCCGCCAGTAACAGCAAAGAAGCCAGTTCAACGGCCAGTACATACGGACCAAATAAACTGATACCCACTTCTTTAGCGCTGATAACTTCACCCGTGATATTGTCAGCAATATTGCCATGAGAAACATTGATAATGGCGTACACAAGTACGACAAGCAGCGCCGCTGACAATATACCTGGACCAATCCAGGTACGCGGCTTCAGCCAGATACGTTCTTGTTCAACAACAGACTTGCCAAGGTTAAGCATCATCACCACGAAAACGAACAGCACCATAATGGCCCCAGCGTAGACGATGATTTCCAGCGCACCAGCAAAGTAAGCACCCAGCGAAAAAAACACCGCTGAAAGTGCTAGCAGAGAAACAATCAGATACAAAAGCGCATGTACCGGATTAGTGTGGGTAATCACCCTGATAGTTGCCAATATAGCAACCAGTCCAGCGGTATAAAACGTAAACTCCATGAATATCGCTCCTTACGGCAACAGACTTTTAACGTCGATGGGTTTCGCTTCGTTGTCGGCTTCACCTTTTGATTTGCCGTCAATTGCCATACCTGTCTTACGGTAAAAGTTATAATCAGGATATTTACCTGGACCTGAAATCGTCAGGTCATCTTTTTCATACACCAAATCCTGACGTTTAAACTCACCCATTTCGAAATCTGGTGTTAATTGGATCGCAGTAGTCGGACAAGCTTCTTCACACAGACCGCAAAAAATGCAGCGTGAGAAGTTAATGCGGAAAAACTCTGGATACCAACGACCATCTTTATGCTCAGCCTTTTGCAATGAGATACACCCCACCGGGCAAACTGCCGCACAAAGGTTACAAGCAACACAACGCTCTTCACCATCCGGATCACGCGTTAGCACAATACGGCCACGGTAACGGGGTGGCAGATAAACCGGTTCCTCTGGATACATTTGGGTTTCGCGCTTATGAAAGGCATGCAGGCCAATCATCCAAATACTGCGTACCTGGGTGGCGAAACCAACCACTAACTCTTTCAATGTCATGGTTCATTCCCCCCTTATTGAGCGTTGTACAAAATCACTGCCGCAGTCGCCAGCAGGTTAAGTAAGGTCAGCGGCAAACAGATTTTCCAGCCAAATGCCATTACCTGGTCGTAACGTGGGCGCGGTAAAGATGCACGTATCAGGATGAACATCACCATGAAGAATGCTGTTTTCAGCGCAAACCAGACAAACGGCGGCAGGAATGGACCATGCCAACCACCAAAAAACATTGTCACAATCAGGGCAGAAACCGTGACAATACCGATATATTCACCAACGAAGAACAGGCCAAACTTCATACCGGAGTATTCAATGTGGTAGCCATCAGCCAGCTCCTGCTCTGCTTCCGGCTGGTCAAATGGGTGACGGTGACACACCGCTACACCAGCAATAGCAAAAGTCAGGAAACCAAAGAACTGGGGAATGATATTCCACATGTGTTCCTGTGCATTGACGATATCTACCATATTGAAGGAATCTGCCTGAGCAACAACGCCCATAAAAGAGAGGCCGATAAACACTTCATAACTCAGGGTTTGTGCAGAAGCACGCATCGCCCCCAGTAACGAGTATTTGTTGTTACTTGACCATCCAGCAAACAGGACCGCATAGACAGCCAGACCTGCCATCATCATGAAGAACAAAATACCGATGTTCAGATCTGCGGCCATCCAAGTCGGGGTGACCGGTACAATGGCAAACGCTAGCAACAGAGAAACGAAACCAATCACTGGTGCTAAGGTAAAGATCAGTCTGTCAGCAAAACGGGGGACCCAGTCCTCTTTAAAGAACATTTTAATCATGTCAGCGACGATCTGTAATGATCCCCCCCAACCTACGCGGTTTGGTCCATAACGGTTCTGAAACAATCCCAGCAAGCGACGTTCACCAAAGCTCATTAAAGCCCCACAAACAACCACCACTAATAGGATCACCACTGCCTTCAGAATAGCAATCAGCACATCAATAACTTCGGGGGTTAGCCAATTCATCATACAACCTCCCGCAAATTATTCACTGAAACACCCGCCATGACTGGAGGAATGCCCGGCATTCCCATTGGTAAACCAATCTGCCCCTGAGCAAGATTGTCACTCAGACGGACTGCCAAACGCAGTTGCTGACCAAAACAATCAAACTCCAGAATAGAACCGATTTTCACACCCAGTTGATCCGCATCTTTACTATTGAGCATCACATAAGGCTCCGGCATACGTTCCTGAATCACATCAGAACGCTGGGTTAATTCCTCACTGCCAAACAGGTGGTGGTAAGGAGCCACTATCCATTGGTTATCCTGTACAGTAAATTCCGCCGGAATCTGATCAAAATAGTTCAGACCACCGTCAGTTGCTTCAATCAAGCGTATACCGGGATCGCCAAAGCGCAGATGCCCCCCCACTTCCGACTGGAATTTATTCCAAGCCTGCGGTGAGTTCCAGCCCGGTGCCCATGCAAACGGAATCTGTTGACGATATGCATCAGGGCTATTGTTACCTTCCATCGAGAAAGCAAACGGCGAGTCAATATCTTGTGGTTGACGTTGCTCATGTACACTAAGATTTGCCAGCATAGCGGTACGACCACTGTAACGGTGCGGTGAACGCGCTAACTTCTGACCACGAATACGGAATGTAGAATCTGGTGCCGCATCAACAATGCCTTTAAGTTGTGGCATCACTGCAACGCAGGCATCAATAACATGGTCAAGCTGAATCCAATCCAAATGACGTTCGGTATAAGTTGCATGCAGGGAGTGCAACCAACGCCAGCTCTCCAGCATCACCACTGATTTGTCATAGAAAGAGGGTTCGAAAACCTGGAAGTAACGCTGCGCTCGGCCTTCCTGATTCACCAATGTACCGTCACTTTCTGCAAAGCTGGAAGCCGGCAGAACCAAATGGGCTTTATCCATGATAGCAGTGCGCTGATGGTCAACTACAACCAAGCTTTTCAAATTGTTCAGAGCATTGTCTACCTGATCCTCTGCGGCATGCCGATAGAGATCATTTTCCATCACGATAGCCGTATCAGATTTACCACTGCTTATGCGTCGCAAAGCCGCATCCAATGGCTGAGCTTCCATCATTGCCAATCCAATGCTGTTCGCATAAATGGCAACAAACGATAACCCCACATCTGAACCTTTGTCTTTCAGTGCCCAAGCAACATTGGCCGCCGCCTGAATGATAGCGTCATTACCAACGTTACTACCGCTGATAATCAGTGGTTTCTTCGCGCCAATCAATGCCTGCGCAATCATATCCACTTTAGCTTTCAGTTCATCCGACAGATTTTCAACCGCCGGCGCAGTGTTATCCAATGCATGAGCGATTGCGAAACCAAAACGAGCTTGATCATCAACCGGTGCACGGTAATTCCACGCAGCAATATCATCCAGACGAGTATCATCTACGTTAGTCACAAACAGGGGATATTTAGCACGCTGACCAATATTCATCACAGCCGCAATCTGCCAGTCAGCGACTTTCTGGGCAGCTGCCATTTCACGGGCTTTGCCTTTCACCGCCTGACGAACCGCCAGTGCCATACGAGCACCCGTCTGGGTTAAGTCTTCACCCAAAATCAGCACCGCATCATAGCTTTCAATTTCACGCAGTGATGGCGTATAAACACCACCTTGCTGAAGAATTTCCAGCATCATATCAAGGCGGTGCTGTTCAGCAGCAGAGATTCCGCTATAGAAGTTTTCCGCCCCCACTAGCTCACGCAGTGCAAAATTACTTTCCAGGCTGGCACGAGGTGAGCCGATACCAATGGCATTTTTGGCCTGGCGCAAAATATCTGCCCCACCCTGCATTGCCTGTTCAGCATTAAGTGCGATCCAGTGATCACCACGTAATTGCTGTGGCTGACGAGGCCGATCTTTACGGTTCACATAACCATAACCGAAACGACCGCGGTCACACATAAAATAGTGGTTTACCGTACCGTTATAACGGTTCTCGATACGGCGTAATTCACCATAACGCTCCCCCGGGCTGGTGTTACAACCGATGCTGCACTGCTGGCAGATGCTTGGCGCAAACTGCATATCCCATTTACGGTTATAACGCTCGGAATGGGTTTTATCCGTGAATACCCCGGTTGGGCAAATTTCTACCAAGTTACCGGAGAATTCACTTTCCAGAGTGCCGCTCTCAGGGCGACCAAAATAGACGTTATCGTGAGCACCATAGACACCAAAATCAGTGCCGTCAGCATAGTCTTTGTAATAGCGAACACAACGATAGCAGGCAATACAGCGGTTCATTTCATGAGAAATAAACGGCCCTAGTTCCTGATTGTTATGAGTACGCTTAGTGAAACGGTATTTACGGAATGTATGACCCGTCATCACAGTCATATCCTGCAAATGACAGTTGCCCCCTTCTTCACACACGGGACAATCGTGCGGATGGTTAGTCATCAACCACTCAACCACACTCTCACGGAACTGTTTAGCTTCTTCATCGTCAATAGAGATAAAGGTGCCATCCATTGCCGGAGTCATACAGGACATAATCAGACGACCGCGCGTATCATCCGCATTTTGATATTGCTTTACCGCACACTGGCGGCAAGCGCCAACGCTTCCCAGCGCCGGGTGCCAGCAAAAATAAGGAATATCTAGCCCTAAAGAGAGGCAAGCTTGTAACAGGTTATCAGCCCCGTCTACATCATATTTTTTGCCGTCTACATGTATCGTAGCCATAGTCAGCATGCTTCCAAGTGACCTGCTTTTCAGCAAGTGTTAATCAAAAATTCTGCTAATTTCGTGAAGAATCCATTACCAACGCTGCTTTAGCAGGTTTGACTGGATACCCGCAATCAGGTGGGTGTTTCCATAGTCTTTGGTCACAATTCCAGCTTCGAATTCATCACGGAAGTATTTGATGGCACTCTGTAATGGTTCCACAGCTCCCGGTGCGTGGGCACAGAATGTATTACCCGGCCCAAGGAAGCGACAGAGCTGCTCCAGCGTTTCAATATCCCCTGGCTGTCCTTCTCCACGCTCTATTGCGCGCAGAATTTTCACACTCCATGGCAATCCATCACGGCACGGTGTACACCAGCCACAGGATTCACGGGAAAAGAATTCCTCAAGGTTACGCGTCAGAGAAACCATGTTAATTTCATGGTCAACAGCCATTGCCAATGCAGTTCCCAGACGGCTGCCCGCTTTAGCGATATTTTCGAAATCCATTGGCAGATCCAGATGTTCGGCAGTCAGGAAATCTGTTCCTGCACCACCGGGTTGCCATGCTTTGAATTTCAGGCCGTCACGCATACCACCAGCATAATCTTCAAGAATTTCACGAGCAGTGACACCGAATGGCAGCTCCCACAATCCCGGATTTTTCACCCGACCAGAGAAACCCATCAGTTTGGTACCGGCATCTTTACTTTTGCCTTCACTCAAGCCGATATACCATTCTTTACCGTATTCTAAAATTGGGGGAACATTACACAAGGTTTCAACATTGTTGACACATGTTGGCTTACCCCATGCACCAGAAGTTGCTGGGAATGGAGGTTTTGAACGAGGGTTAGCCCGGCGGCCTTCCAGTGAATTAATCAGTGCAGTTTCTTCACCACAGATATAACGCCCTGCCCCAGTATGAACAAACAGCTCAAAATCAAAACCGCTGCCCATAATGTTTTTACCCAGCAAACCTGCTGCTTTGGCTTCTTCAATGGCTTTACGCAGATGCACAGCCGCTTCCACATATTCACCACGCAGGAAGATATAACCACGATAAGCCTTCAGGGCAAATGCACTGATCAGCATCCCCTCCACCAGCAAGTGAGGAAGTTGCTCCATTAGCAAGCGGTCTTTATAAGTACCCGGCTCCATTTCATCTGCGTTACACAACAGATAACGGATATTCATGCTTTCATCTTTTGGCATCAGGCTCCATTTAAGGCCAGTGGAGAAACCTGCACCGCCACGGCCTTTCAACCCGGCATCTTTTACCAGAGAAACCACTTCATTTGGAGCCATGCTTTTCAGTGCTTTTTCAGCACCGCGATAACCGTTCTTACTACGGTATTCATCCAACCATACTGGCTGTTTGTCATCACGTAAACGCCAGGTAAGAGGATGGGTCTCCGCAGTACGGATCATTTCTTTTATTCCTGAATATGCTGTCATGGATACTGCTCCAATAACTTTTCGATCTCTTCAGGTTTTACAGAACTGTGAGTATCGTCATCGATCATCATGGTCGGACCTTTATCACAGTTACCCAGACAACACGTTGGCAACAGCGTAAAACGCCCGTCTTGTGTAGTTTGCCCTGGACAGATATTCAAATGTCTTTCAATTGCAGCTTGAACATCCTGATAACCAGTAATATGGCAAACCACACTGTCACAATAACGGATAATATGACGGCCCACTGGCTGGCGATAAATCTGACTGTAGAACGTTGCCACACCTTCAACATCACTGGCTGGAATACCAAGAACATCAGCAATCGCATAAATGGCACCATCCGGCACCCAACCACGATGCTTCTGCACAATTTTCAGTGCTTCTATAGAAGCAGCGCGCGGATCTTCATAGTGGTGTTTTTCCTGCTCAATAGCATCGTGCTCTTCGGTACTCAGCACAAAATCTGCTTTTGCCTGAGACACTGTCACGTTAACCACATCAAGGCGCGCCTGTTGCTCATTCGCGTTAATTTCTCTTTGCATAGTTAGCGATCCACATCAGACATAACAAAATCGATACTGCCCAGATACACGATCAGGTCAGAGACCAAACCACCGCGGATTACCGAAGGAATCTGCTGCAAATGCGGATAACTCGGTGTACGGATACGAGTACGATAACTCATGGTACTGCCGTCACTGGTCAGATAGTAACTGTTGATACCCTTGGTTGCTTCAATCATCTGGAAAGACTCATTTGCTGGCATTACCGGCCCCCATGACACTTGTAAGAAGTGATTAATCATGGTTTCAATATGCTGCAAAGTACGTTCTTTTGGTGGTGGAGTCGTTAGTGGGTGATCTGCTTTGAATGGGCCTTCAGGCATATTGTCCAGACACTGCCTCAGAATACGTAGGCTCTGACGCACTTCCTCTACTTTCAACATCACACGGTCATAGCAATCACCGTTATTACCAATTGGCACTTCAAAATCAAAGTTTTCATAACCGGAGTATGGGCGCCATTTACGCACATCAAACGCAACCCCCGTTGCCCGTAAGCCTGCTCCAGTCGTACCCCAATCAAGAGCTTGTTTAGAATTATAGGCAGCAACGCCTATAGAACGGCCTTTCAGGATGCTGTTCTTCAGTGCCGCCTTCACATAGGAATCAAGACGTTTAGGTAGCCAGTCCAGCAAATCGCGCAACAATCTATCCCAACCCCGCGGCAAGTCATGAGCAACACCACCAATGCGGAACCATGCCGGATGCATACGGAAGCCTGTAATAGCCTCCACCAGATCATAAACTTTCTGTCGGTCAGTAAAGGCAAAGAACACTGGCGTCATCCCGCCAACATCCTGGATAAAAGTCGAGATATACAACAGGTGACTGTTAATACGGAATAGCTCCGATAACATGACACGAATGGTTTTCACCCGGTCCGGCACTTCAATACCAGCCAGTTTTTCCACCGCGAGTACATAAGGCATTTCATTGACGCAGCCACCAAGGTATTCAATGCGGTCGGTATAAGGGATATAGCTGTGCCAAGACTGACGCTCACCCATTTTTTCCGCACCGCGATGATGGTAACCAACATCAGGTACACAATCGACAATCTCTTCACCATCCAACTGAAGAATAATACGGAATGCACCATGAGAAGAAGGATGGTTAGGCCCAAGGTTAAGGAACATGAAATCCTCATTCTCAGTACCGCGTTTCATCCCCCATTCTTCTGGTTTGAAAGTCAATGCTTCCATTTCCAGATCTTCTTTCTGCCTGGTCAGCTCGAAAGGATTGAACTCTGTCGCACGAGCCGGATAATCCTTACGCAACGGATGCCCTTCCCAAGTTGGTGGCATCATAATGCGGCGTAAGTTCGGATGACCATTAAAGACAATCCCAAACATTTCCCATGTTTCGCGCTCATACCAATTGGCATTTGGGAATAGAGGCGTTGCAGTCGGGAGATTCAGGTCTTTCTCACTGAGCGCAACCTTCAACATGATGTCGCGATTACGCTCAATAGAAAGCAGGTGATAAAACACAGAAAAGTCTGCATCTGGCAGACCCTGGCGGTGAGTACGCTGACGTTCATCCATGCCATGCAAATCAAATAGCATGACATAAGGTTTAGGCAGCTTCTTCAGGTAAGTCATTACTTCCAGTAATTGTTCACGCTTCACCCAGACAACCGGTATACCGGTACGAGTTGGCTGAACAGTAAAGGCATCCGGGCCAAAATGGTTACGCAGTTCGCTCACTACCGGATCATCAAGATGGTCATGAGTTTGCCACGCAGGCCGGGCGCTTTCTTGCGCTATCTGATCTATCATCATTTTTCACCACAACGCTTTGATCAGTGTTTGTTTTGATCAGGATTAGTATCGCAACACATTGCTCTGGTCACATTCATTAGGCTGTTTTGTCTGTCATGTACCAATAACGCCTACTGCCTAAAAAGCAGATTTTTAAACTTCATCCGGTGTACGCAGATTTTTCACTGCAATACGTTCCCCGTGCTTACGTTCTCTTTCTGACTGCATATTGGCACGGTAAACCCCTTGATCTCCCACTACCCACGACAATGGACGGCGCTCTTTACCGATAGACTCCTGTAACAACAACAGAGCTTGCATATAAGCTTCAGGGCGGGGAGGACAACCAGGGATATAAACATCAACGGGGATGAATTTATCGACTCCTTGCACCACAGAGTAGATATCGTACATACCACCAGAGTTAGCACATGCTCCCATGGAGATAACCCACTTCGGTTCAAGCATCTGGTCATAAAGGCGCTGAATAACCGGAGCCATTTTGGTAAAGCAGGTTCCAGCTACCACCATAAAATCTGCCTGACGAGGCGATGCACGTAAAACTTCAGCCCCAAAACGGGCAACGTCATGAACAGCAGTGAATGATGTCGCCATTTCCACATAACAACAGGAAAGACCGAAGTTGTAGGGCCACAGGGAGTTTTTACGCCCCCAATTCACCAAATCATGCAGAGCATGCTCCAGTTTGCCCATGTAAACACTACGGTGGACATGTTGTTCTAGTGGATCAGCGACAATTTCCTGTTTTTGCAGGGGATAACGGTCATTCTCACCGTTCGGATCTATGCGGGTGAGCGTATAATCCATCTTTAATGCCTCGCTATTACTGCGGATGACTGTTATTAGTGTTAATTACAACACTTGGTTTATTTACCTGGCGACTTGATCGGGATGGCGTCCAATTCAGCGCACCGATACGTACCAGATAGAACAAGCCTGCCAGTAACACCAAAATGAAAATACTTGCTTCGATAAAGCCTAACCAGCCACTCTCTTTAATGGAGACTGACCATGCATATAAGAACAGAGCTTCAACATCGAAGATGACGAAAAACATGGCGACCAGATAGAACTTTGCCGACATGCGGAGACGAGCACTGCCGACAGAATCAATACCTGATTCATAAGGGATGTGTTTTGCCCGGGCTTTAGCTTTCCCGCCCAAGAAAAACGCCCCTAACAGCATCAAAGCACACAGACCGAAAGCACCTAAAAGAAATACCGCGAATGCCCAGTGATGGGCAAAGAGTTCAGTGGATGTTGACATACTCATTGCTTACTCATCAAAAGTGGTGTCAAAAATGTCTGCTCTTTTGTCTGGCAGTGTTGCACCACATCGATTCAAGGGAAGGGGTAACAACCAAATCTGAAACACTACTAATCAATGATTGATGGAGTGGATCTTCTTGGTTTTTACTCCTCTCAACAATATTTTGTCTGTTATGACAAAATTAATCTAACATTTATTTACAAACAGCAAACTTGATCTTAACGGATTGTGCTACCAAGCTGCTAAAACGTGTCAGTCAGTTGACACATAAACAGCAGCGGAAACTAGTTTAACCGATAACTCGCTTTTACTACATCATTATCTCAGGAAAAACCTGCCTTTCCACTGTCTCATAGGGAATATTTCTTTGATCAAGTACACAATTTAGCAGAAAAAATTTTGAATGCTGATGATAATTCATTCAAATCTGAAGAAATTATATTTTCTTATACATCGATAAGAGAAATGCTCTAATTAACTATAGAAATTCTTATTTTATCAATTAAACAAATTATTACCTTGTTAACAAAGTAACAATTTGTTAACCAAATCATAAGGAAATTAGGAAAAAAGCTACCGTATATTCAGCAATTAGCATAACGGTAAAATAAGGTGTGTTTAGTTGATAATTACTTATAAATATATTTGAGATGCTAATACCTCCTGATCATCCATAATGGAGGTATTAGCTAAGGGTGAATGTTTCAGATATTACTCATCGATATTATCGTCACCATCAGAAGGCTCTTCAGCAAGACTAGATATCGTGTATGGTGTTTTCTTATTCTCTATTGCACTAAAAACAGTCAGAACAGATTCATTTTGTTCATTACTATGTCTATATAGAGAGAACTGGGTTTCAGGCAAACGAGGAAGTCCTTCACTCTCACCTAGAATACGCAGATCAGCATTTTGCATTTCTAAAGGACGGGCAGTAATCCCCACTTCCGCATTGACTGCTGTGCGAACCGCAGACAAAGAAGCCGCTTCATAAGCAATCCGCCACGACACTCCCACTTCATCCAGCGTATCTAATGCTAACTGGCGAAATGGGTTAGTTTCATCCATCACAACCAGCGGAATAGGTTCGTTTGGCTGTAGCTGGAAATCTGGAGCGCAATGCCATAATACTGGGGTTGAGCGCAAAACAGTCCTTGGGTGGTGACTGATCTTCGCGGTGGTCAGTGCCAAATCGATCTCATGGTTATCCAACATACTTTCAATAAATTGAGTTCGTTTTATACGAACATCTATTGCCATACGCGGATAAACAGAAGCAATACGATTTAACAGAAAAGGGAGCAGTGTATCCACAGTGTCATCGGATGCCCCGATTCTCAACTCACCTTCTGCATCGCTATAGGTCAATGATGCGCTGGCATCATCATTAGCGCGCAGAATTTGTCTTGCATAACCAAGAAGTTGAAGACCATGTTCTGTAAGAAGCTTATTACGGCCATGGCGGGCAAACAACTCTCTACCTACCAACTGCTCCAAACGTTGCATTTGCTGACTTACAGCCGATTGCGTTCTGCATACTGCTGCTGCTGCTGCTGCAAAAGTATTTAAATCAGCAACAGCAACAAAAGTTCTTAGCAGATCGAGATCGAGATTCATTATCGGACGATTTGCATTTATCATTGTTTATTCATCACTTTTTTTTGATTTTAATTACTAACTAACCTGGTGTTTTTACGTAAGCACTATCAAATTAAATAACATCGATGATTAGACAGTACTCTACTCTATTAAATAGGGCAAAGATTTACTGCTGTTTTTTTACCTATTGAACCCATTGTGGGTTTTATTTTCTCCTCTTCTTAGCAAAAGTTACTCGGATTCCTAAATAGAACTGAGGACAATCCCTATTTACAACACCCTATATGTGATTTCTAGTTTGATTATTTTGTTTTCTGACTCACGTCAAAGAATAACATAAGTTATATCAGAAAAACTAAATATAAAGTAAAAATCTTCAATATTGTTAATGTTTAATAATCCTATTCAGATAAATTTACAACTAGTTTCCAGAAATGCTCAAAAATATTGTTCGAACTTTCTAAAATATATAGTACTGAATTGCCAATTCAAGCCAAATCTTATACATAAGAATAAATTATACAAACATAATGATTTTTATTGGCAAATTGAGCTATGCGCATTTTCTCCCCGTAATCGCCAGACACACTGCTTTAACGTTAAAAACATCTCATTTCCACACTAAAAAACAACAACATCAAAGAACATAAATCCAATAATACTTAAAAATAAAGAATTTAAATCCAACTTAATGAGCATAAAAAGACACTAAAACAACCACATCCTTACTAACACAATCATTTTAACCAAATATATCAACACACCTTCAAAACGTCAGGCGGGAAGAGTACATTAAATGTTACACACTATATGCTAACGAACCCCATTTTCTACCAAGATTTAAGGTAAAATTCTCAATGCTAACAGTTAAAAAATCCAGCAAACTCGATAATGTTTGTTATGACATCCGCGGACCTGTGCTCAAAGAAGCTAAACGCCTGGAAGAAGAAGGTAATAAAGTCCTCAAGTTAAATATTGGTAATCCAGCACCTTTTGGTTTTGAAGCACCAGATGAAATCTTGGTAGATGTTATCCGTAACTTACCAACAGCACAGGGTTATTCAGATTCAAAAGGCTTGTATTCTGCGCGTAAAGCCATCATGCAACACTATCAAGCCCGCAATATGCTGGATGTGAGTGTTGAAGATATTTATATTGGAAATGGTGTTTCTGAATTAATCGTTCAGGCAATGCAAGCATTACTGAATACCGGCGATGAAATGCTGGTTCCTGCTCCTGATTATCCTCTCTGGACCGCAGCCGTTTCACTTTCTAGCGGTAAAGCCGTACATTATATGTGCGATGAAAACTCAGATTGGTTTCCTGACCTGGATGACATCCGTAACAAAATTACTCCCCGTACACGTGGAATTGTGATTATTAACCCCAATAATCCAACGGGTGCTGTATATAGCAAAGCATTGCTATTGGAAATTGTTGAAATAGCGCGTCAGCATAATTTAATCATTTTTGCTGATGAGATTTACGACAAAATCTTATATGACGATGCCGAGCATCATTCAATTGCTGCACTCGCTCCAGATCTGTTAACGGTAACGTTTAACGGATTATCTAAAACATATCGCGTGGCAGGTTTTCGTCAAGGCTGGATGGTATTAAACGGTCCGAAAAAGCACGCTAAAAGTTATATTGAAGGCTTAGAAATGTTGGCATCAATGCGCTTATGTGCAAATGTGCCAATGCAGCACGCGATTCAAACCGCTTTAGGTGGTTATCAGAGTATCAGCGAATTCATTTTACCTGGTGGTCGTTTATATGAGCAGCGTAACCATGCATGGGAATTAATTAATCAAATCCCCGGCGTTTCCTGTGTGAAACCCAAAGGGGCTTTATATATGTTCCCAAAAATTGATGCTAAGCGTTTTAACGTTCACGATGATCAGAAAATGGTACTTGACCTCTTGTTACAGGAGAAGGTTTTGTTAGTGCAGGGAACCGCATTTAACTGGCCAGAACCTGATCACTTCCGCATAGTGACACTGCCAAGACTCGATGAATTGGAAATGGCGATTCAGAAATTCGCCAGATTTATTGGCAAATATCATCAGTAAAAAAATCAGAGCCGTTTGTTAAAACGTAAGTCCTACTGATAATGAGCATTATTCACGCCATATCCACACCATGAGTTTTATCAGTTGTAGAAGAAAACCCATTTCTTCTACAACCAACAAATTAGTTTGCTTAATTCTTCTTCACTGACAAAACATCACCTGCCAGATACAGATCCTTGATAGTAATTTCCAATACTTGCTTTACTGACATAAGATGATAGTTCTTTACAGAATAAAGCCAGTAAATTTTCATTTTTTACCGGTAACAAAGGTTAATTTTTTTTATTTTATAGGGGTCTTATAGTGATTATATAAGGATTTTTAAAGACAAAAAAGAATTAAACATTGCATTTGTTAAACTTGATAAAAAAGAGTACTTGAAGTAATAGTGACCTATTGTAAATTAGGTGAAATATTTGTATACAATTTGTATGCAAAATGGAATGGAAAAATAAATTTCTTTTAAAAAATATTTCCATTACGATTATAACGTTTCCGGTAATAGTAAATGTAAATTAACCAGTCATCTTGGGGATGTTATACTGCTGGTCTCCAGTTAACGAATATTGTTAATGTGTTAGCTAAGAGTATTTCCTGCTTAAAGTCAGGGATAAATTAACAAGCGACTTCAAAATTTACTTATACCCAATAGATTTCAAGATGGATCGCGACGGCAAGGGAGCGAATCCCCGGGAGCATAGATAACTATGTTATAAAGAACTATGTCATAGAGAACTCTGTGACCGGGGTAAGTGAGTGCAGCCAACAAAGAGGCAACTTGAAAGATAACAGGTATATCTCTGCCAACCACTCACAACAAAAACGATGTTCCATTGTAAGAGATGATTATGAGCCACTTTTTCGCCCACCTTTCCCGTTTGAAACTGATTAACCGTTGGCCGCTTATGCGCAATGTGCGTACAGAAAATGTCTCCGAGCATAGTCTACAGGTTGCTTTCGTCGCTCACGCTTTAGCTATCATCAAAAACCGCAAATTTAACGGCAATGTGAATGCTGAACGTATCGCGTTGCTGGCCATGTATCACGACGCCAGCGAAGTTATCACCGGGGATTTACCGACCCCAGTCAAATATCACAATCCACATATTGCTCGTGAGTACAAAAAGATAGAAAAAATCGCGCAAAAGAGATTGCTGGAAATGCTACCAACAGAGTTGCAAGAAGATTTCCGTTCAATACTGGATGACAGCCAGCATACAGAAGAAGAAATTTTTATTGTTAAACAAGCCGATTCCCTGTGTGCTTATCTCAAATGTCTGGAAGAACTTTCGGCAGGTAACAGTGAATTCAATCTGGCAAAAACCCGGCTTGAAAAAACCTTGGCTGATCGCCACAGCCAAGAGATGGATTATTTTATGCAAGTTTTTGTACCGGGGTTTAGCCTGTCACTCGACGAAATTAGCCTCGATATCCCACATTAAAATGGGAACAACCAAGGAATAACCAGCACACTTATCACCATCACCAACAGGGTAAATGGCACCCCCAGACGGACAAAATCAGAGAATTTGTAACCACCTGGGCCAAGAACCAAAGTATTAACGGGTGATGAAACTGGAGTCATAAATGCGGCAGAAGCTGCCACACCAATAATCATGGCAAATGGCATGGGTGATACAGCCATTTCACGCGCAGCCGCAATAGCTATCGGTGCCATTAATACCGCCGTTGCCGTATTAGAAATAAACAAACCAATAATGGCACAAAGCACGAACAGACATAACAACATCACCCTTGGCCCCATATCACCGGCAATATCCATCAGACCACGGACAATTAGATCAATCCCACCCGTTTTCTGTAACGCCAATGCAAATGGCATCATGCCGACAATCAGAATTATGCTAGGCCAGTGAATGGATCGGTAAGCACTTTCCATATCAATACAGCGGAATTTTCCCATCAACAGACAAGCTATCAATGCGGCAATCACATTGGGTACTTCATCAGTCAACATCATGGCAACCATCAGCACCAGACTAAAAAGTGCATGTGGAGCCTGTGATGTTGCTGGTGCCACCTCCTCAATCTCAACGGGCAGATTGAGTACAATAAAATCGCGCATTTTGGTTTTCAGGACGCTGATCAATTTCCAGTCACCAATAACCAGTAAAATATCCCCAAGTTGTAGTGGCTCATCCACCAGTTTGCCCAACAACGGCTCACCATCACGCCGGATGCCAACAACATTCAAACCATAACAGGTACGAAAACTCATCTCGCGTAGAGACTTACCCAGCAAATCTGACTCCGGGATCAGCGATACTTCAGCCATACCCACATTACGGGATTGCGCAGAAAAATACTCTCCACGCAGCACCATCGGCTCCAATAATTGCTCACTGCAAAACTCCCGCAAATCCACGTCACTGTCTGACATATCAATCAGCAATACATCTCGTTCTCTCAGTTCTGTATTCCCAGTCGCGTTAACCATAACACGCCGGAAGCGCCGCCAACGCTCAATACCAACGACATTAGCCCCATAGCGGGCGCGCAGATTCAATTCATCCAGAGAGAAGCCAATCAACGGGGAATCTTGCCGGATTGCCAGACGACGAGCACGACCGGATAATTTATAATCGCGGATAAGATCACGGAAAGTACGGCGGTTCCATTTGTCACGCCCCTTATCCGGCTGATTGCTTCCCAGCCAATGACGAGCAATCAACATATAGCTAATGCCAGCAAACAGAATCAGAAAACCAATAGGTGTAATTGAGAAAAATTTGAAACCAGGCAGCCCTTCACGGATTAACTCACTGTTAACCACCATATTAGGCGGCGTCGCTACCAACGTCATCATTCCACTGATAAGCCCGGCAAAACTCAGAGGCATCATCAACCGCCCTGGAGAAATTTGCATTCTTGCCGCAACACTGAGCACAACGGGAATGAAAATCGCGACGACCCCTGTAGAACTCATGAAAGCACCAAGCCCCGCAACAGTCATCATCAATAAAACCAACATCTTGGTTTCGCTGTTTCCGGCAACTTTTACCAACCAGTCCCCCATTTGATAAGCGACACCCGTTCTCACCAACCCCTCACCAATAACAAACAAGGCCGCTATCAGTAAGACATTGGGATCACTGAAACCACTGGTTGCTTCACCCAGTGTCAGCGTTCCACTCATGACAAATGCAATAATCACCAATAACGCAACAATATCCATACGCAATTTATTGGTGGTAAAAAGAACGATAGCTATCAATAACAGGGTCAATACCCACAAGAGTTCACTATTCAAAATGGCCTCTATCAACGAAAAAGAAGATATGTCGAAAACTTCATCTTGATTAGTAGACTATTTTATTGGGGGAAAATCTCTAATTACGATCAACAACATGCCTGTTTTTTGCCATGAGCCGCTATTTTATCTGCTGATTTCTCAATCACCGATTTCAAACACCAATCGACCTGATCCAATCTCATGATATTTTCCAGCTAAATATCATCAAAAAACGACCGATCAAGTTGTTTAAATGCCCGTTTGAGAATTTCAGCAAGAGATTGATAAGTAGGCGTTTGCTGCACAGGTGCCATTGCAATACCTGCTTCGGCAAATTTATCACGGATTTCATGAAACCATTTCAGCAATGCCACAGGTAATGGTGTTGATGCCCGTTTCCCCAACCACCATAACCCCTGTATTGGCAAACTACATGCAAATAGTGCAGTCGCGATAGCGGGGCCAAGTTGACCACCCAAAGCGATTTGCCACGTCAGGGTAAAAATAGCCAATGGTGGCATAAACTGGATACCAAAACGGGTTGCCTTAATAACCCGGTTTTCAGGAAACATTGGCGCCAGTTGCTTCTCAATCGGCCAGGTCTTCATATATTTTTGACCCAGTTGCATCTTCTTTATCCATCCGCCACTGGCAGGAGGCATTGCGTTCATCATGACCTCGATCAATTTAAAACATAATTTTTAAAAAAAGGTTGTAAATGATAAAATATTTTTTGTAGGATTAAGTATATTTTGTCTTTACTGCTAGCTATCGGTATCCTACACCCACTTTTATGCTGAACACAGCGGTAAAGCGGCATTTTTTACCTTTTTCACTGCATTTAGGCTCATTTTGTTAACAAATCACCTTATATCTTAACATTAGGGCAGCAAAAAAAGGTTTTTTTGAAAATTTACACCTTATCATCATGCTCTTTGCACTTAGCATGATGTTAATCATTTAATGTCATCACTATTATGCGCTACGCTGATGAGTAATTGACGTTTTATTAATCACATGTCTTATCTGTAAGACTCATTGACAAACACGATATAGGTATTTCCATGTCAAGTAAGCTGGTACTGGTCCTCAATTGCGGTAGCTCTTCTCTGAAATTTGCTATCATCGATCCTGCTAACGGTGAAGAATATCTTTCTGGTCTAGCTGAATGTTTTAACCTACCTGAAGCCCGTATTAAGTGGAAAATGGATGGTGCAAAACATGAAGCCGCTTTAGGTGCTGGTGCAGCCCACAGTGAAGCATTGAACTTTATTGTTAATACTATTCTGGCTGAAAAACCAGAACTTTCTGCCCAAATCGCCGCAATCGGTCATCGTATTGTTCATGGTGGTGAAAAATTCACCTCTTCGGTCACCATCAATGAAGAAGTTATTCAGGGGATTAAAGATGCGGTTCCATTCGCACCATTGCACAACCCTGCTCACCTGATTGGCATTGAAGAAGCGAAAAAAGGGTTCCCACACCTGACTGACAAAAACGTTGCCGTTTTCGATACCGCTTTCCATCAAACAATGCCGGAAGAAGCTTACCTGTATGCATTACCATACAATCTATATAAAGAACACGGTATTCGTCGCTATGGCGCCCACGGAACCAGCCACTTCTTCGTTTCCCGTGAAGCAGCAAAAACGCTGAACAAACCGGTTGAAGAACTGAATGTCATTGTTTGCCATTTGGGTAACGGTGGTTCCATCTCTGCTATCGTTAATGGTCAATGTGTTGACACTTCTATGGGACTAACGCCGCTGGAAGGTCTGGTAATGGGTACCCGCAGCGGTGATATCGACCCGGCTATCATTTTCCACCTGCATGACTCTCTGGGCATGAGCGTTGAACAAATCAACAAACTGCTGACCAAAGAATCTGGCCTGCTAGGTCTGACTGAAGTCACCAGCGATTGCCGTTATATAGAAGATAACTACGAAACCAAAGCCGATGCTAAACGCGCTATGGATGTCTACTGCCATCGTTTGGCTAAATATGTTGGTGCATATTCCGCATTGATGGAAGGCCATCTGGATGCAATTATCTTTACCGGTGGTATCGGTGAAAACTCAGCGCTGGTTCGTGAATTAGTACTGAAAAAGCTGGCTCTGTTAGGTTTTGAATATGATCATGAACGTAACCTGGCCGCCCGTTTCGGTAAATCCGGTCCTATCACTACTGACAACAGCCGTCTTGCTTTAGTGATCCCAACCAATGAAGAATTAGTGATCGCTCAAGATGCAGCGCGTCTGACTGCGTAATATTTTGCCAACCGCCAGCCCATGCTGGCGGTACTCTTTTGACCAACGAGCCACCGTAAAGAGGTTTCCGTGTCCCGTACAATTATGTTGATCCCTACCAGCACCAGCGTCGGCTTGACCAGTGTTAGTTTAGGTGTGATCCGCTCAATGGAGCAAAAAGGCGTCAGCCTGAGTGTTTTCAAACCCATAGCCCAAGCTCGTTGCGGTGGCTCACAAGACCAGACCACCACAATCATCCGCTCTCATTCCAGCATTAAAACCGCTGAACCGCTGGATATGGCCTATGTGGAATCCTTACTGACGACGAATCAGAAAGATGTGCTGATGGAAAAGATCGTGGCCCTTTACCACGAAAACACCAAAGACGCAGAAGTTATCCTGATTGAAGGTCTGGTTCCAACTCGTAAACATCCATTCGCTCAGTCTCTGAACTATGAAATCGCCAAAACCCTGAACGCTGAAATTGTGTTCGTACTGGCGCTGGGTAATGACTCCCAGGAACTGTTAAAAGAACGTGTTGAACTGGCTCGTGCTGAATTTGGTGGCAGCAAAAACCAGAACATCACCGGTGTTATTATTAACAAACTGAATGCGCCAGTTGACGATCAAGGCCGTACCCGACCTGACCTGTCAGAAATTTTCGATGAATCCTCTAAAGCAATAGTTGCTAACATCGATCCAAATACATTATTCAAAAATAGTCCGCTACCAATTCTCGGCTGCATTCCATGGAGTTTTGACCTGATTGCAACACGCGCAATTGATATGGCAAAACACCTGAACGCCCGTATTATCAATGAAGGTGCGATCAAAACCCGTCGGGTGAAATCCGTGACTTTCTGTGCACGTAGCATTCCACATATGTTGGAACATTTCCGTCCGGGTTCCCTGCTGGTCACTTCTGCTGATCGCCCAGATGTTCTGGTTTCAGCCTGTCTGGCTGCCATGAATGGTATTGAAATCGGTGCAATTCTGTTGACCGGAGGTTATGCCATCGATGAACCCATTAAACAATTGTGTGAACGCGCTTTTGGAACGGGCCTGCCAGTCTTTATGGTTGACACCAACACTTGGCAAACTTCCCTGAGCCTGCAAAGTTTCAGCCTGGAAGTGCCCGCAGATGACCATGAACGTATCGAAAAGCTGCAAAACTATGTTGCCCAACATATCAATAAAGAGTGGATCGATTCCCTGACAGCGAATTCTGAACGCCCACACCGTCTGTCTCCACCAGCATTCCGTTATCAATTAACAGAACTGGCACGCAAAGCAGGCAAGCGGATTGTGCTACCGGAAGGTGATGAACCTCGTACCGTGAAAGCAGCTTCTATCTGTGCTGACCGTGGTATTGCGCAATGTATTCTGCTGGGCGATCCCGAAGAGATCCGTCGTGTTGCTGCTGCTCAAGGAGTAGAATTGGGTACCGGTATCGAAATTGTTGATCCGGTTGCCGTACGTGAGCGTTATGTTCCGCGTCTGGTTGAACTGCGCAAAAACAAAGGTATGACTGAAGTCGTTGCACGTGAACAACTGGAAGATAACGTTGTTCTGGGTACACTGATGCTGGAACAGAGCGAAGTTGACGGTTTGGTTTCCGGTGCAGTACACACCACAGCAAACACCATCCGCCCACCATTGCAGTTAATCAAAACTGCACCGGGTAGCTCATTGGTATCATCCGTATTCTTTATGCTGCTACCAGAACAAGTTCTGGTTTACGGTGACTGTGCGATCAACCCAGATCCAACGGCTGAACAACTGTCTGAAATCGCCATTCAATCGGCAGATTCAGCTAAAGCATTTGGTATCGAGCCACGTGTTGCCATGATCTCCTACTCTACCGGTAACTCTGGTGCAGGTAGTGATGTTGAAAAAGTTCGTGAAGCAACTCGTTTAGCGCAGGAAAAACGTCCAGATTTGATCATTGACGGCCCATTGCAATATGACGCCGCAATCATGGCAGATGTAGCGAAATCCAAAGCACCCAACTCACCGGTTGCCGGTCAAGCTACCGTGTTCATCTTCCCTGATCTGAATACCGGTAACACCACCTACAAAGCAGTACAACGTTCTGCGGATCTGGTTTCAATCGGGCCAATGCTGCAAGGTATGCGCAAACCAGTGAACGATTTGTCCCGTGGCGCTTTGGTAGACGATATTGTTTACACTGTCGCACTGACTGCGATTCAATCAGCACAGGGAGAAGCGTAACCGCTTCTTATCCATAGCAGATTAGTAACTGATAAAGGCTGAATCCTGTACTCACTGGATTCAGCCTTTTTATTTTCTTTTTATCTCCAGAAAGAGATAAGATTGGAAAATTATGCCAATTTATTAAATATAATGTTCTCTAATGAAGTAACTCGAAACATTCAAATTAAGGAGAAAAAATATGTTATACCCTATGGATTTCAAGTTGCAGTGCGGCGGCAAGTGAACGCATCCCCAGGAGCATAGATAACGATGTGACTGGGGTAAGTGAACGCAGCCAACAAAGCAGCAACTTGAAAGATGACGGGTATATCCCGCTTTTATTGAAATTGATACAGACAGCAGTGCAAACGGCTGGTTTCCTGATGTACCCGGCTGTTATTTTGCTGGCGATACACTGGAAGAAACCTGGCAAGATGCTAAAAGCGCTATTGAGGTACATTTTGAATTATTAACGCAAAATGAATCAGAGCTGCCGAAAGCCAGAACAATGCAAGAACATCTCGCTGAAAACATGGGTAAGTATATTGATGGTCAATGGATCTTAGTCGATGTCAATATGGATAAATTCGATGGCAAAGCAGAACGGAGCAATATTACCTTGCCACACCGTTTATTACATCGTATTGATACGATTGTTCATGATCATCCTGAGTATGGTAGCAGAAGTGGTTTTCTAGCTCAGGCCGCACGCAATGAACTACAAAAAACAGTTTAATTGTGCCGCATATATGCGGCACTTCACATTTTTACCTGCGCAAATTTAAGATTGATAATTGCATGGTTTCAGCACAGAGAAGCCTATTTTTTCTTTTTCTGTAATAATACATACGCGACCTGAGCTTGTATTTTGTTACTTGATAACCACCCATTAAATATATTTCCTATTCCGCTTTGCTTATATGCAGAATCACAACTTGCCGATGTTCCTGTTACACCAAGCCCATATGTTCCTCCTCCTTCAGCTTTAGTCTTACATCCATGTTTAGTTGTAAAGTCATTATATAACCAGCCTGCCTTTTCCGTCTTAAATTCAATAACAACACCCGGTTTTTTATTGGTTAGATAACCTTGTGAGTAAGTGAATTGAGGCGCAATTCCACAGAAACTTTTTTCTTGAACGCAAGAAATTTTCTCGTTCCTATTCTTATCAAATGTTTGATATTCCTTTGTCTCCATTCCTCGATACCAGTACATCGATTTTTCTTCTACATTATCACTATTTGCAGTTTTACCATTCTTTAGTGTCAATTTATTCGGTGTGTTGTCTTTAACTCGAAGAACACAATTTGTATATAAAGACATTACTTTGGTTTTTGCCAATCCGTTTGCCGTTATTGCATCTTTTACCTGATTTCTAATGTTCTCCGGATCTTTCATACATGCCATACTGACACTACTAATAGCTAATAAAAGCGGGGAAATAAGGAAAGCTTTTTTATTTAAATTCATATCTATCTCCTTGGTCTATTTATGTTTTCGGTACCTAATTAAATTGATTTCATTATTATATATTTAGAAAAACACTTATTGCAGATAATATAAAATTAATTAACCTACTGTATTAATCCACACTGTTATATTATCTGACCTAAATAAGGTAGATTATTTAATTAGAAAAAACAAAAACAAATTCCAGCATGATTAAATTAAAAAATATTTTATTAGAATATATGTAAAACAATATAATAACGGCATAAAAGAAAAAAACCAACAATTATATAATCACAGGACAGATTTAAGGATTATTTCGATATTGGTAATTGTACATAAGAAATTGTCGTCTCTATTTTAACTGGCTTTTCTGATAACCACTTGTTGAATTCATCCCCCATTTTATAACCTTTAGGCTCACAATTTGACTCATCTTTTATAAATGTAGTTATTTCACCAAGCCCATATGATTCTCCTCTTGATTCAATATTAATTTCGCAGTTATGTTTAGTTGTAAATTCATGATACAACCAGCCTGTTTCTATCATTCTAAATTCTATAACAAATTTTTTATCCTCTCTCATCGGATAGCTTTTCGCATAAGTATATTCAGGAGAAACTCTAAAAAAGCGATTCGGAATGTTAGCACAAGGAACTCTTGTATACTTATTGCTATCAAATAGTTTATATTCATCTATTCCCATTCCTCTATATCAATATATCGCTAGTTCTGCGCGCTCATCACTATTTCTGGATTCATTATTAGTTAATATAATTCTATTTCCAGTATTCACCACATCAAATTCGCACTTTTTATACATAGACATCAATTTAGTTTCTTGTAATCCATAGTTTTTTATTATATTTTCCACCCTTGGGTCAATATTACATGCCACACTAAATTGACTACTAACGAATAATAAAGGGGAAATCTGAAAAACTTTTTTATTAAAGATCATATTTTTCTCCTTGTTTTATTGATAATCTTGACAACCAAACAAATAAAAAATACTTCATAGCTGTTATTAATAAATCTATGATCTTTCCCAACATATAATGACTTAATGTATAATGTAATTGTAAATATTACAAAACAAACTAACAACATAAACTATATGATTCAATTCATTTATTTTTTCATTAACCATCTTAAATAAAGGCAGATGACTAAATCAAAAAAACAATCCCCATAATAATTAAATTAAAAACAAGAAAAAAACATAAAAAAAGATGATTTCAATAATATATAAAATAGATAATTATTCAGTTATTACAATGTCATATGTAATAAAATTCGCTTATTTATTATTCCACAATAACATAAGAAATATCATATAATTGCAATTATGACTATCTATATAATTCAAATAAATATTATCATGAATATTTATTTCCCGGTAACATGGATAAATTCACTTAAAATTTATTACCAATAAAAAAGCACCGAAGTTATGAACATTCGGTGCTGAATTAAACTAATGATGTACTTAGCATGGAAAACCTATTTGAATGCCAAAACAGCTAAATATGAAGGTGTAAATCATCCTCATTATGGACGAAAACCCTCTTTCTCTATCTGATAACCTTGTTCTTCCTGTGCTTCATTTTTCTTTTTCACGCGCCATAGAATACTTAACGCGATAAACCACAAAGGTGTACCACAGAGTGCCACCAAGGTATCGGGATCAAAAACCATTATCACTATTGTAAGGATGAAAAAAATCAGAGTGATCCACGTCAACGGCACTCCCAAAGGCATCTTAAATATTGATCGTTTATGCAATTCAGGATGGTGTTTACGATAAGCTAAATAGGCCACTAATATCATACACCAGCTATAAATAACCATAATAGAAGCAACCGTTGACACAATAGTAAATAATCGCATGACATCCGGTACGACAAATAAAAGTGATGTGCCAACTATCATACAGAAACAAGAAAATATCAAACTATGTACTGGAATCGCAGTATTACGGGAAAGAATTTTAAATTTCTGGTGAGCATTTCTTTCCGTTGATAACCCATAAAGCATACGTGTACAAGCATATAACCCACTATTAGCAGAAGACATTGCCGACGTTAATGCAACAAAGTTAACAATTGCAGCCGCCGCTGGCAAACCCGCCAAGGCAAATAGCGTCACAAAAGGGCTAGTTTCAGATGAAATACGTCCCCAAGAAGTCACAGCAATAATGCTTAACATTGAAAAAATATAGAAAATAAAAATTCTCATCGGAATCTTATTAATGGCTTTCGGCAATATTTTTTCTGGATCTTTTGTTTCTGCGGTCATCGTGCCAACAAGTTCAACCCCGGTAAAAGAAAAAATCGCTATCTGAAAACCGGCAAAAAAACCAAAAATACCATTCGGCAGGAATACTGATGGATCAGTCAGATTATTAATAGATGCCGTCATACCGTCTGGTGATTTCCAACCTATCATCACCATACCGATACCCACAATAATTAACGCTAAAATCGCAATGACTTTAATAATCGCAAACCAGAATTCAGCTTCACCGAATAACCGGACAGAAAGAAGATTACAAGTACAAAGTAAACCCAAGGTTAAAAATGCAGGCCCCCAAAGAGAAACACCGGGAAACCAATATTGAATGTATCCGCCACAAACCACCACATCAGCAATACAGGATACAATCCAACTCATCCAGTAAGTCCAGCCGAGAAAAAAACTTGCCTTCGTCCCCAAATAATCAGATACGAAATCAGCAAAAGAGCGATAATTTAATTTAGTGAGCAGTAATTCTCCCATAGCTCGCATCACCATATACACAAAAAAACCGACAACGGCATAGGTAATAACGATTGATGTTCCAGATACGGCAATAGTTTTGCCCGATCCCATAAATAATCCGGTACCAATAGCACCGCCAATAGAAATCATTTGAATATGACGTGCACTCAGACCTCGATGAAGCTTTTGCGAATCAGTAAAATTTTCTGCCGAAAGATTTTGTTGAGTTTTATTATTTTTTATCATGATAATACCCGTCTGTCATTAAAGCGAAGAAGCACACTGCTGAATTCTTTCTGAAGAAGAAAGTACCATTGCTTCAGAAAGAAAATGTCGTAATATTTTATTTAGTTATTTTTTTATTTAGAGCAAGTAACAATCCCGCCCGTAATCCATTAGCAACCTCAGCATTAGGAAATAATATAAAGTTTACTGAGGATGTTATTTTCCAATGGCGATCCCGTTGGCTGGCAATTTCAAATCCCTCAGGTAATTCAGTGAAATTCATGGTATCGGCAGGTATATGAAGTTGAAAACTGTCATCACTCTTAATAATCGAATCAACTACTCGGTAATGTTTCAGCTCAGATTTAGTGCGTGCAGTTATTTGTGAATAAGCGATTAAGCTATAAAGAGCCGCAATGATTTTCTGAAATCTTTTTAAATCATTTTTACCAAAAGGCATTACTTTGCCAATTTCCATCGTGCAACTGTCTGCGCCAAATTTTTCTCCCAGGAAGTGGCTGAAAGTCCCTCCTTTTTCTTTGTGATAAACCAGTGCTTCAATATCACTATCACTCAACCATTGCATAAACTCAGCAGAAAAAGGACGGCCCTGAGCGGGTAATAACGCAAATTGCTCATGATGAGAGGCCCGTATCGCTGTATGCAAGTCAATATGCCAGCGAATATTTGTAGAAGATACCGAAGGTTCAGCAAAAAAACGACTCACAACATTTTCAAGTTCAGCTGCACGCAACCGCTCATTTCCCAGTGGGAAATTTAGATAACGACCACCAAACATTCGGTTCAAATCATTGTGCAAATAACGTCGGTCCGCACGCATAGCGGGCAAGTTACCGAAGATGATCAATAAGTTATTTTCTAATGTTAGCGTGCCATCAGCCAACTGTGCCAATAATTGAATTAATATTTCAATAGGTGCCGTTTCATTGCCATGAATACCCGCAGAAATCACCAGAGATCGATTTTTCCCTTCACAGGGAATCAGTTGCAGTACACCTTCTGCCAACCAACTCGCACTGATTGTTTCCGGAAACGTTAAATGATCGGCAAGTTTCTTTTCAAGCAATAACGTTAACAGATCCATATCCACTCCAATTTAGCGTTGAAATTCATAGATTGATCCTAATTTCAGGATCTGCGTAAGCTCATCCAGAGCGGTATAAACTTCACGAAGTAATTGAGGATCAGCCAGATCACTGGAACATAATTGATCGCGATAATGCTGTTCTATCCACTTAGTCAGGCGATCATAAAGTGGGTTATTCATCAATGTTGCAGGATTGACAGCGCTGAATTCGGTATCATTTAACACAACTCTTAGACGTAAGCATGCTGGACCACCGCCATTACGCATACTTTCCCGAAGATCAAAAACGCAGACTTCATTAATGGGTGAAGAGGTTTGCACAATCAGTGACTGTAAATAATCCCAGACGACAGCATTTTGACGGCACTCTTCAGGAACAACGATCATCATTTTTCCATCAGTTTTACTCAGTAACTGGCTATTAAAGAGATAAGAATCAACCGCATCTTTAATACTGACCTGCTCAGAAAGCACTTCAATCGCGACAAAATCATGTCCCAACGCCGCCATTTTTTCCTTAATTTCAGCAAGAGCCTGAGCCTGATTGAGGTAAGCATATTGATGATGAAAGAGGACATTGCGGTTGCTCACTGCAATGACATCATTGTGGAAAACACCACTGTCAATGGCGACAGGTTTTTGCTGCACAAAGACGGTTTGGGCCGGATTAAGTTGATGCAACCGTGCAACAGCTTCACTGGCTTCCCGTGTTTGTCGCGCGGGGTAAAGCTGGGGTATCGGACCACCACGCAGCACGCTACGCCCATAAACAAATACCTGCACGCTCGGCATATTATAGTCACCACCGAGACGATTATGGTTGGCCGCCCCTTCATCACCAAAGTCTTCATGTTGTGGTAGAGCACGATGATGAATAAAGTAGTTTTGATTCGCAAAAGTGGCTTTTAACGCGGCTGCCGTCGTTTCTACTTCCAGTGAACGATGCAATTTGTTATTTAAATTTGCCACTGTGAAATGCACTCGCTGGTCAGCACTATCTGCGGAAGGTGACACTGTCGCCGCGTTTGCTGTCCACATTGATGACGCAGAACTCAGCTTTGATAACAACACAGGAGAATATTGAGCCGCTTTCTGGAGTACTTGCTCATCACTGCCTGCAAAACCTAAATTACGCAACGCGGGAATATTAGGACGTTGTTGTGGTGGAAACACCCCTTGAAAGAATCCCATGTCAGCCAGAGATTTCATTTTCATCAACCCTTGCAACGCGGCTTTACGTGGGTTAGACACATTATCCCTATTATAGATAGATGCCTTATTACCCACGGAAAGCCCCGCGTAATGATGGGTCAGACCGACCAACCCATCAAAATTTACTTCAAAACCAGACATAGATACCTCTGGAAAAATGGTATTAAGTTAATCAGGGAAATGAATTCCCGGAGCAAGCGTTTCAGGTAAAGAGAGTTTATCGGTAACAAGGGATGCCATCGGCCAGGCACAGTAATCAGCAGCATAATAAGCACTGGGCCGGAAGTTTCCTGATGCGCCAATACCACCGAAAGGCGCTTTGCTGGAAGCCCCTGTCAGCGGTTTATTCCAATTCACAATTCCGGCTCTCGCATCTTCTGACAAACGCTGGAACAAGAAAGCATCTGGCGAAATTAAACCAACAGCCAGCCCGAACCGGGTGTTATTTGCGATTGTTAACGCTTCATCAAACGTGTCATAACGCATGAGGGACAGTAGCGGACCAAAATATTCTTCATCAGGTAGCTCGACTACCTGACTAACATCAATAATCCCTGGTGCCAGCAACGTTGATTGAGGGGCAAGTTGCTCCAACGAAACCAAAGAAATCCCACCAAGTTTTTGTAGCCGATCTTGCGCTTCCAACAAATTCTGAACAGCCTGCAGAGAAATGACTCCGCCAATAAAAGGTTGAGGTTGTGCATCCCAATGGGATGGCACAATCTGTTTAGTCACTTCCACCAGACGTTTAATTACTGCGTCTCCATGTGCACCATTTTTTACCAACAATCTGCGGGCGCAGGTGCAACGTTGACCTGCGGAGATAAATGCTGACTGCACAATGGTATAAACAGCAGCATCAATATCATCACAAGCATCAACGATCAGTGCATTATTTCCTCCCATTTCAAGTGCCAACATTTTTTCAGGCTGACCACCAAACACGCGGTGAAAGTGAAAGCCAGTATTAGCACTCCCTGTAAACAGCACACCATCGAGCTGTTTATCCTCCAGCAATACGGTCCCTGTATTACGCGCACCTTGAACCAAATTAAGCACCCCTGCGGGCAAACCTGCTTTTTCCCACAGTTTGACGGTTTCTTCAGCGGTCATCGGTGTTAGCTCACTGGGTTTAAACACCAGCGTATTACCCGCGATCAGTGCGGGAATAATATGACCATTGGGTAAATGACCTGGGAAATTATACGGACCAAAAACCGCCATCACACCGTGGGGACGATGACGCAATAACGCCCGACCATCCGGCATAATGATTTCCGATTCTCCTGTACGCTGTTCCCATGCTTCAATGGAAATAGTCGCTTTACCTATCATGGATTGTATTTCAGTACGTGTTTCCCATAATGGTTTACTGGTTTCTTGACTGATAACACGGGCGAGGGCTTCTTTATCTTCATTCAACAAAGCGACAAACTTCTGGACGACATTAATTCGCTCACTGACCGGCAAATGCGACCAAGCGTAAAATACTTCACGGGCAGATTGACAAGCAGCGCTGACTTGAGAGGCATCGGCGCTGTTAGCTTGCCACAGGATCTGTTGATCTATTGGAGAGAATTTGGTTATCGATTCACCCAGCCCCTCTACCCATCTTCCCCCAATGTAATGTGCTTTATGATTCATCATAATTAGTTTTCCTCTGGAAAGAGACTGACGAGTCGCACCTGCTCCCCATCACTGATCTGAAGTGCATCCATTTCAACGGGTGTTAGAGAAAGCTCCTCGCAGTCATACGCAATATTCAGTAAAAGCGCTCGAAATTCACTAAAGTGCTGATTGGCAACGATGCAAGCAACTCCATCGTTGCGGATGACTGACTTAACTTTGCTGACAGTAACAAGCCGACTCTCTTTTACTGCGCGTATCCGGTCGATCTCAGCCTGTAGTAAAGCCCCTGCGTCAAAAATATCGATATGGCCTTGATAGGAAAAACCTTCTTTCTCAAGAATTGCACGGGCTGGGACAGTTTTCTCATGAACCTGCCCGATCACCTTCTGCGCCTCGGGGGGTAATAAGGATATATAAACCGGATGCAGGGGCATGAGTTCCGCAATAAAAGTTTTCGAGCCAATACCGGTTAAGTAATCTGCCTGAGAAAAAGGAATGCCAAAAAAATGTTGTCCCAGCGAGTTCCAGAAAGGTGAATTTCCTTGCTCATCGGCAACGCCACGCATTTCAGCGAATATTACTTTAGAAAACAGATCCCTAAATGCGGCGATAAAGAGAAAACGCGCTTTAGAGAGAAATGTGCCATTTTTTCCTTTCTGATATTCCGGGTCTAGGAACAAGGTACATAATTCACTGTTACCCGTCTGATCTTGTTCTAAAGTTAACGCTTCAATAGCCTTATAAACGCCCAACTCACGTGATGAACGAATCGTTTTCTGTACCCGAAAGTTATAAAACGGCTCCTCCAGTCCTACCGCCGCTTCTATAGCACTTACGCCTACTACGCGATTCGCACTGGTATCTTCCAACACAAAAAAGAATCCCTGCTTGGCTCTGGTCAGTTTTCCAGCGAAAGTATCAACGCTACGTGAAATACGTGAACGTAATTGATCCAAGTTATTTGGCAAAGATGTCAGACCTATACCAGCTCGTTCGGATAAAGCCTGAATCCCCTTTAAATCACTATTCTGGACAGTTCGGAAAAGCATCATAACGTCACCTTCAATCTGCTATTAACCGACAAACCGCATAATGGCACTTTCAAGACGAACCAGACCTTCATCAATATCAGCAAATTCAATGTTTAATGCAGGCGCAAAGCGCAATACATCCGGCCCGGCAATCAATGCAATCAACCCTTCCTCTGCTGCAATATTGGTCAACTGCTTCGCCTTACCTTGCCAATTCTTATGCAATTCAGCCCCCAGAAGCAGCCCTTTGCCCCGCAAGCAATTGAATATTTGATAACGCTGATTAAGTTTCGATAATCTATCCATAAAATAATCATGGCGCTGTTGAACTCCGGCAAGAAATTCTGTCTGATTAACAATCGAAAGCACTTTATTAGCGACTGCTGCGGCCAGAGGATTACCGCCAAAAGTTGTACCATGCGTGCCGGGTTGAAAGGCTTCTGCAATATGTTGTTTCGTCAACATAGCACCAATAGGAAAACCCCCACCCAGACCTTTTGCACTGGTCAGAATATCAGGCTCCACGCCATACCCCTGATAAGCATAAAGATATCCGGTACGACCTACTCCAGTTTGAATTTCATCGAAAATAAGTAGTGCCTGAAAGCGATCACATAAGGTACGCAATTCCTGCAAAAATTTAGGATCTGCGGGAATAACTCCACCCTCCCCAATAATAGGTTCAACAATAATCGCGCAAGTATTTTCAGAGATGTGCTCCCTGATCGCAGACAAGTCATTATAAGGAAGATGAGTAATTTCTTGAGGAAGAGGTGCATAATCTTGTGAATATTTTGGTTGCCCTCCAACTGTAACGGTAAATAATGTTCTGCCATGAAAAGAATCGTTAAATGAGATAATCTCATTTTTATTTTTTCCATACTTATCAGCAGCATATTTTCTGGCTAACTTTAATGCTGCCTCGTTAGCTTCTGCACCTGAATTACAGAAAAACACTTTATCAGCAAAAGTATTTTCCACAAGTCTCTTTGCTAATTTAAGAACTGGCTCATTCGTGTAACCATTTCCTATATGCCATATTTTTTCAATCTGAGAAATTAGCGCATCCTTTAATTCAGGATGGGCATGTCCTAATGAATTAACCGCAATTCCACCAGCAAAATCAATATATTCCTTTCCATCCTGATCCCATACTTTCGAGCCTTTGGCCTGAACAGGGATAAACTTAGCAGGCGAAAAACAAGGTACCATATAGTGATCAAACCAACTTCTCTGAATATTTTCTAACATGGATCATTTCCCCTTAAAATAGAGAGCGTCTGAACGAAATAAAAAATATAACTTTCGCTACTTTTCAGCTCGTACTGGTATGACTAATTAATAAATACTGAGGGAAAGGAATTCTAAAAAGTTTTAAAAGATAAATAAGATTACATGATTTCGTTAATATTATAATTATTATAAATATTTTCGAAAAACAATCCCTCAGTCATTGGACAGATACTGTTGCTCGCGCTTAACAAAGTCAACACAAGTTATAAACAAAAAAAATACTTTTTGATCCCGTTCAAAATTCCAAAAAGTATTTTTATGCACGACTTATGCACTAAATGTGAATAATAAAAGAATAAATAGTGAATAAATTAAACCTACTGTATATAGGTGAAAAGAATAAATAAATAATTATTCATCAATAACGTTTGAAATTGACCTACTCGAATGTGAAATAAAATTTGACGGGTTCTAATTTTGTAATAACCAAGCTAATTCTATCAATAAAATAACAAAATAAGTGAACAATCTGACTATCACTTAATACAAAATTAACTGCCACCTCAGAAGATTAGTGATATCTAAACCCTCTTATATTGCAAATAATAACGGCATTACCGCCTAGCCAGATTATTTATAAAAAATTGATCGTATCATGCCTTATCTCAATGATTTATCTGAATTAGATAAACAGATCAGGTCCTATATGGAGAAAATTATTCTCTTGTAACTATCACTTTCCTTATACTGTTTTAATCAAGAAAAATCCGGTATAAGCAATATATACCGGATTATCACACCAACGCTAAATTATTCAATATTTCTTAATATATCAGTATGGCAAAACCTCCCCGTTACCGTTGATTGCCAGTGTCATATTAAGGGCTTTAACTAAAATGACTTTATTCTCGTTATCCTCCAATAAGCTGAAATGGTTACCCGGAATAGCTATTAAGTGAAGTAAAGCATCAGGGACGACTCGTGCCCAACCTAACGACGGTTCTATATTTAAAGACTCCGGTTCTTCATCCATAACAGAAGAAAGTGAGCAAAATTCCATTGCATAGAACTGATGCAACGTTATTGTTAATACCTGTGGCTCATAATCCCTGACTATTTGCGCATAATGCGCTATCTGCTCCCAACGTCCTGCGATTAAATCAGGACACAAACTGGATGGATATAACGCCAGTTCCTGCGCAGCGGCAATAAACTGCACCAAACTCAGTTCATCAATTCGCTGGTACAACACCGCAATCTCTTCAGCGTGTCCTTCCCCTAATTGCCTGACCAATTCAGTAAAGAATTGATATTTAGGCTGCGCTATCTGCTCACCTAAATAATGAGGAGCCGGCGTATCAATCAGCCCGAGGAAATTAACCATTTCACCGGCATTCAAAAGCTGCTGGGCAATCGCATAAGCCAATATCCCACCGGAAGAGTAGCCCGATAACTGGTACGGTCCTTCCGGTTGAACCGCCTTCATCAAGGTGATCATTCTTGCCGCCTGCTCCTCCATAGTCGCCATCGGTTTTTCATTGATGGACGGCCAAGGCAGCGCATAAATCGGGTAGCCTGATTGGATACTCTGAGCCAACCCAAAGACATAGGAATAGTCACCCGTCCCACTAGGAACAAAGAACACAGGCAATCCTGCTCCACCAGATCGCACCGATATGACGCTGGTTTGTGGCTGAGATAGCAAATCTAATGTGATTTTTGCCGCCAGTTCGGTCAGCACCGGGAATTGGAATAAAGCATTCAATGTACAGACCAAACCCCGACCCGCAGCAAGATTTATCATTCGCATGGCAAGCAGTGAATGACCGCCCAGAGCGAAGAAACTATCGTACCGGCTGACCTGCTCAACGCCCAACAACTCACACCAAATCGCCGCCAACGCGATTTCCGTTTCTCCCTGCGGGGCCTCGTAAACCTGACGGGCAAACGCCTCTCCGTCCGGCGCCGGCAACGCCAGACGATCCAGCTTACTGTTAGGCGTCAATGGAAAC